>JAFQQW010000052.1 GCA_017410375.1 Clostridia bacterium
GCTGTTCCAACAAAATATACTTTTTCTCCAACTCTTTGCACACAGTCCTCTGAGATGTATTTATGAAGCTCATCAAGCAGGTTTTCGGAGACAACCACTTCGTAAAAATATTTTATAATGTCTTTGTTGCTCATTGCACACCTCCTTCGTCAAATTCTTTTTTTTCTAACTCTTTCTACTTATATAGACTTGGAAATTAGAAAAATGTTCCAATTTCTGACTATATTATAACATACTTTCACTCATTTGTCACGATACAGAGATAAATTTAACAAAATTGTTAACTTAACAAACCTTATGCATAATTATATTTAAAATTGTATATTTTTGTTTACCAATACTCATGTAGGACAGAGACTATAAAAAAGCAGAGCCTTTAAATCAGGCTCTGCAAATTCTATTGTCAATATGCTAAAATTTCACCATCGCTGACCAGCCGTCCGACATACAGCTCGTTTTTCTGATACAGCGTATCATTCGGATTCTTGTTCTGCAACGCAGATTTATCGGGCATGGTGCTGTCTAACTCAAAGGTTACGACATGCTCGCCATAGGGAAGTGCATCAATATAATAAATCTGATGTCTCGGCTTTGAATCGTAGTTGCAGTAAAGACGCATCACCTTATCCTGCGGTACGCCGTCTACCGTTACCTTTACCTGTCCCGAATACTGACCGCCCGCTTCAAACAAGCCTACCGTACAGCCTTTAAACTTTACGGTAACCTTGGCGCCTGCTGTAGCTGTACCTTTCATACCAACCGGGAAAATTTTCTTAAAGGTGGTCACATAACCGCCCGTATAGGGATAATTTGTACCGTAGTTGCTTCCGCTTCCGTCATTTAAGCAGTCAAACCAGCTACCCTCAAACTTTACTTTGTCAAAATCAGAAAAACCGACACTGCTTGCCTTTTCCCAGTTATCGCTGTTGATGGCAGTCGGCATGGTGTGTGCTTTTTCGGTCACACCAACTTCACGCATGGCAATCAGGCTCCTTACCACCGCACCGCCTGCAAGCTGACCGCCGTTTTCGGTGGGATGAATGCCATCCTTGGCATACAGAACTTTACCGTCCTGTTGATTGCCCGAAAGGGTAAGCTTTCCTTCGTCATAATAATCCACCACCTGCGGACCAAAGCTTGCCGACGGCACACCGTAATGCTCTGCAATCTTTTCAAATCGCTTGATGTTGGACGGCAAATCGCCCGATTTATAGGTCTGATACCAGTCTGCATGCATGGTGTTCACCATCACAATATCAATACTCGGGTCAAAGGCACGGATTTTACGGAACATGCCCTCCATCTGCGGATCTGTACCGCCGTTTCCGCCGTATTCAATGAAAATGATGTCAGGCTTCAACGGGAAAACGTCGTTACTTAAGCGAATCACACCCACTTCTGTTCCCGTACCCGAAAGACCGATGTTATGGTCATTAAAAGTCACATTCGGGTAAGTGGCACGGAAATAACGCAAAAGGCTTCCGCACCAGGTGTACCCTTGGGTTACACTACCGCCGATAAAGGCAAGGGTTACTTCTTCGCCCTTTTCCACCTTTGCCCAGAAATTGGGCGCACCGTTCCGAATATTGAATTCCCCTGCATGGGTTTCGTCTAATCTCCAATCGTCCTTTGCCACCGTGCCGTAGTCCTCCCCGCCATAATCAGGAACTGCAAAATCAGGGTCCTGATACGCAAAGCTTACCGTATCCACCAACGGTTCAATGCCCTTTTCAACGTTAAACAGAAAAACCTTTCCGTTTGTCCATGGCTCGGTCGGCTCAAATACAACCTCTAATTTTTTGGTTGCCGTGTATGCCTCTAAGGCAAAATCCTGACTGCAGACATCCACCATTTTACCCGATGCATTGTATGCCACCACATACGCCTTTGCTTTGGTGATAGGCGTTTGTGTCATATTACTGATACAAAAAGAGGTGTTTACCCCTGCCGAAAACAAATCCTTTACAAAAATGCCTTCGGGCACAGAAACGGTTACGGTCAGCACACCTGTATAAGCCTTGCCTACCGTAAACAAATCCTTAGAAAAGGTTTCGCCGTCCTCTACGGTCAACACCGCTTCGGTTTCTTTCAGTTCAACCGATTCGATGCGGTTGTTTAAGGTAAGACTCAATGCTTTGTCTGTGTTATGCTCTAAAATGCCCGTGATGGTTGCGCCCTTAAGGTCTGCGGCTTTTAAATCCGCAGGAATTTCCGAAACAGGCACCACAAGACGCGCATATTTTGCGTTACCGCCCCGCAGGAAAGTTACCTGAAATGAACGGGAACCTTTCGGAACCTCCGGCTTATCCGGTATCGTCACGGTTAATTTGCAATCGTATTTCGCCGTGCCGTCATCTATGTTGTTCACATTTACAAAATCATTGGAGGCAATCACCACAACGGTGTTTGTATCTCCCGGCTCAAAGCCGACAATCTCGCTGTCTTTCATGGTTAAATCCGTCCGTCCTGCTTCATCTGCCAGATATTTCATTTCACCGTTGATTACACCGCCGATGACGTCTGCTGCGGTAAGGTCTGCCGGAATTTCCTTGGCAGGCACCACAAGGCGCAGATTTTGTCCGCTCATGCCGATTCGGTTAACCGAAATCTCAAAGCTTTCTGCCAGACAAGGCAATACCGACAGCATAAGCAAAAGCATACATAAAAATCCAAATAGAAATTTGCGCATTTTCATCCCTCCTGCTTTTATTGTAGCACACAAATCTGAAATGTAAATGTATTTTGGCTAAGTTTTTTGTACTTTTCGGCACAAAATTATTGATTTTTTGCGTTTTTCGTGTTATTCTATGAGAGAGGTGAGAAAAATGCAAGTATCTTTTCTGGAACAACAGCCCGAAATTTTACAGATTTTAAAAATCCGCGCGGCATCTATGCAAAAAGGGGACACCTATCAGACAAACGGCAGACCGGGTGACTGCTTTATTTTTGTCATCAGCGGTCAGTCGGTATACAAAACAGACCGTACCTTTACCCTTTCTCCCGGCAGACTTTTATTTATAAAAAACGGCACGCCCTATTCCATGCGTGCCGAAACGGATTACTATTCCTATATTTTTGTAGAATTCAGATTTGCGCCTTCGCCCATTCCTTTTAAATGCGAGCTTTTCTCGGATTCGGACACAGATTTTACGCCGTTGTTCCGCAAAATGTTAGAAGCGGATGTGCAAAACAAGCCCGACAGTAAAATTGAGTGTTTAAGCCTGTTATATCAGATTTATGCCATTCTTGCAAAGCAGTACACCGCCACCGAACCCAAATCCTCGTTTAAGCATGCCCAGATTGAACGGGCTGACTATGAACTGCAGAGGCGGTATCGGGATTCGGATTTACTGCTCAGCGCCATTGCCCGCACGGTGGGCATGAGTGAAACCTATTTCAGGCGTCTTTTCCACGAAATTCACGGCATAAGCCCCATGCAGTATCTGCTGAATCTGCGCATTGACCACGCCAAAACATTGCTGACCTACCGAAAAGCAAAAATCTCGGAGGTGGCGGTAGCCTCGGGCTTTTCGGACATCTATTACTTCTCCCGCCAGTTCAAAAAGCAGACCGGACTAACCCCCACCGAGTATAAGCGCTATGTAAACTCCTACTAAAAAAGTCTGTGGCAGTTGCCACAGACTTTTTTATATTATTGTTTTACATAACGGTTTAAAATAGCAGCTGCTTCGGCACGGGTTGCTTTATGTGTACCCTTAAGGCTTTCATCTGTACCCTGCAAAATACCCTTTTCAGTTGCCCATCGCATCGCTTCTTTTGCGTACGCCGAAAGGTTTTCCGAATCCTTAAAGTTTCCCGGCGCATTTTCGCTTCCCGGACAACCTGCCACTCTCCAGAGCATGGTTATCAGCTGTTCCCTTGTGATTTCGCTTTCCGGCTCGGTGCCGTCTGAGATGTTATTTTCCTGCACATACGTCTGCACAGTGCTGTACCAGAATGCTCCCGCATTTTCAGGCAGACTCTTTTCTACACCGTTCAGTCTTGCAATCACCGTCCAGAGCATCGCACGGGTCAAACCGCTATCCGGTTCAAAGGTATCGGAAGACACCCCTTTAAGCAAGCCGTTTTTGTATGCCATTTCAATTTCGTTATAATGCCAGTCCTCTTTTTTCACATCCTTAAAGGGAAGCATCGCGGTCGGCTTTAATGCCTCTTCAGTGGCATCCGAAACACCGCTGAAACGGTTCACCTTATCACCCATCAAAAATTCTATCATTCCCGGCCCCTGCGGTGCACTTTCACCATTAAAGCCACCTGGCATAAACCCTTCGGGTGGTGTCATCCCCTCGGACATTTTGGGTCTCTGTCCCGGCTGAAAATCTTCAGGCGGTTCAAAACCCTCGGGTGGCATGACACCTTCCGGACGCTGACCATGCTCAAAACCCTCGGGTGGTACAAATCCTTCCGGTCGCGGACCTCGACCGCCACCCGGACGCATGCCTCCGTGCCCACGCAAATCAGTTCCTGTATATTGTTGCTGTGTTGCTCCGCTAAAGCCTGTTACGGTATCTTTATCATACAGGCCGTCCGTGTCGGTACCCGACACTTCGCCTCCCACATACAAATAATAGGTTTTACCCACCTCAAACTCGGGACAGCTGATTACCGCCCCCTGATAGCCTCGTTGATTTTTGTCGGTGGTTTCATCCTTTTCAGGATCGTAGGCAAACAAAACCTTCCCTTCGGTATCGGTGACAATGATTGCTTCGGTTGCATCCTGCTGAGAAGCGAACTGAATATTCATAGTAACCTGCTTGGAATCACTTTCAGTCCAGTCCATGGGTGAGCCGGTTGCCACCACGTATCCGCCGTTTACAAAAGAACCCATATCGCTATCCAATCCCGAGTCTGCCATAGGCTTTGCGATGGCAATCACCACACCGCCGTTAATCACTAAGTATCCGTTTGAATCTACGCCGTCACCCTCAGCCCCCAGACCTGCCACAATATGTACTGCGCCACCGTTTACGGTCAGCACCGATATACCGTCTTCGTTTACATTGATGCCGTCATCCTGCGACTGAATATTGATTTTACCGCCGTTTACCGTAAGGTGCATATTAGAGCCTAAGCCCTCGTTGTCCGCGATGATGTTCAAAACACCGTTGCCCTTTTCCTCACCGTCAATGTTCATGGACTGCTTAGACTGCACTGCACCGTCGTATTTGTGAAGCTTCTTTTGGTCAGGTGTATCTTTAAAGATTTTTGCCACATACGCCCCATGTACGTTATTTATACTGTCGTCTGCCACAATCAGATTGATGCCTGCCTTTGTGGTATCCTGCGTAGCAGATGCTTTGTAATTGTCGGAATCCTGTACATATGCCGTGTCGCATTCATACACATTATATATGTTAATAACAGGCGCTACAGTGCAGGTAATATCCACATGATCTAAAATGAGATTCACCACAGCTGTTTCATCGGTTTTGGCATTCTCACCAAGGTCTACTGCAATCTGCCCTTTTGACAGTGCTCCGCTTACCCGGTATGTGCCTGCCTTACGAATGGTAATCACTAAATTTTCTTTAGCTTCTTCAGCTGAAACTTTGTCCGCCTCCGTTCCCTCTCCATACACGTTTCCACTTTCGTATGTATCTTTATCTTCATAATAAATAATGTCTCTTGAAAGCGTGACCGCACCGTCTTCCCCCTCATTTAACGTTGTACCGTTCAACGAAATACCGTTGTCAGAAAGCACGAGGGTATTTTCGTTGCTTTCCGTCGCACAAGCAACCGCCGAAAAGCAAACCAATAAGATTGCAAGCAAAAAGCATGCCCATAAAACTCTTTTTTTCATATAGTTCTCTCCTTTCTTTATCCTGATTCTACCATAAAAATGTGATAAATTTATGTAAATTTACAAAAAACTGTGCGAAAATTACACAGCTTTCCTCAACGTTTTTACCTTTTTCATCCGACTTTGCCTGAACCCCATTACAAGGATGCCTTTTTTTTCAATAATAAAAAAGACATCTTTTAAAAAGATGTCTTTTTCGTTTCTTTATCCTCGGTTTACAGAACCGAACAGCTCCATTTTACGGATAACCGCTTTTTTAATGTTTTCTACTTTCGCATCGCGGATTTCCAAATACGGCTTGCCTGCATTTGCAATCATGGCTTCCTGACCGGCTACGCAAAGGTCTGTAAAAATGTTCACTTTTGCAATACCGCTTGCGATGGTATTCTTAAAATCGTCATCCGAAAGACCCGAACCGCCGTGCAAAACAAGTGGTGTATCCAAAGCCGCACGGATTGCCTTTAAGCGTTCGATATCCAGCTTGGGCTTTGATTTATACGCACCGTGTGCCGTACCGATGGCAATCGCCAGCGCATCTACGCCGGTTTCTTGCACAAAGCTTACCGCTTCTTCGGGAGTGGTGTACATATCGCTTGCTTCGTTGTCACCGGAAGATGCCTGACCCACATGCCCGATTTCGCCTTCTACGCTAACCCCCATGGAATGGCAGATTTTAACCATTTCGCGAGTTGCCCTTAAATTTTCTTCCAGGTCACCTGCAGAGCCGTCAAACATCACGCTGGAAAAGCCGAGCTTTAACGCTTCAATGCAACGGTCAAAGGTTAAGCCGTGGTCATAATGCACCACAACCGGAACGGATGCACGTTTTGCTGCATGGATGATGGACGGCGCGATTAACTGTAATTCACCGCTGGGCAACAGCACCTCTGCCGTACCGATAATGACAGGAGATTTTGTGCTTTCCGCCGCTTCGATTACTGCCTGGAGCATATCGGTATCGGTGGTATTAAAAAGGCCAACACCGTAATGGTTTTTCTGGGCATCTTTTAAAACATCATTTAAATTTACTAACATTTTCTACACCTCATTCTTCAATTTTGGGTTCTCTGACAAGACGAGGATCGGTAAATACATCCGTTTCGTCTGTGCTTCTTGTGGAAAATTCCGAAATGACAGCACCATCTTTTCCTGCCTGGAACCAATGGAAGGTTTCGGGCATGATGGTATACTGTTCACCCGGATTCAAAATCACTTCATGGAAAAAGGACACGTCCGTGGGCGGAATTTTAGCTTGAATATCCTCCCTTTTACCTTCGCCCTCTACATAAAGATAAACTTTACCGTAGCGACAGCGGAAGGTTTCCTCCTTGCCCTGCATACCGTTTGTAGGCACATGCTTGTGCTCGGGACAGGTCTGGAAAGGTGTCAGCACCATTTCTTTCGCACACACTCTTTGGGTATTGATATAGGTTAAAATCTGAAGACCCACCTCATCAATCTGATTCAGACCCAAATCTGCTACTTCGATTCTTTCTTTTTCCGCATCAGTCAAAGCGATACCTGCTTTTTCGTAATAACAGAGCGCTTCTTTTACTTTTCTCTCATAATCTGCACGCTTCATACCTTTTTCCTCCCGTATTTTTTGCTGATTTTGTCAATCTCGGTTTTGGGCTTCATGCCGTCAACGGAGTTTGCCGCAAACAAGTTACATGCCGCAGCGGATGCCGCAAATTCTAAAATCTCCTCATCTGTGTAGCCATTGTATAAACCGTACAAGCAACCTGCACAATAGGCATCGCCCGCACCGACACTGCCCTTGATTTCCTCTTTCGGAATTTCTAAAGAGGGCATTTGCGTAAACCGACCGCTTTTTACGTCCAGCGCAAAGCCGATTTCTTTACAATGTACAATCACCTTATCCGAAACGCCATGCTCGGCACACTTTTGCATAGCCAGCTTAACGGCACTTTTGTCTAAATTGCCTGATTCATCGTATGCAGGAATATCAAAAATGGCACAGCATTCAATTTCGTTGATTATCAGATAATTACAATGCTTTAACGCGGGAATGATTTTTTCTGCATAACCGCCCTCGTTGCTGCTGACCACATCCACCGAGGTTTTGATGCCTCTGCTTTGTACATCCTTTAAAAGACCTGCCATAACGGTGCCGTATTTCTCGTTTTCAGCATCCATGGCATCTAAAAGCAGAATATAACCAATATGGAAAATATCGCATTCTAAGCTTTTCACCTGCACATCGCCAGGCACAAAGTTGATGTTTGCGCCCTTCTGATGGAAAAAGGTTCTCTCTCCGGAGGGCACCGACATCACATCGCTGTAACCCGTTGGCTCCTTGGCATCTAAGACCACCCGGTCGGTGTTTACGCCGTTAATCTGAAGCTGTGACAAAACATACCGTCCGTTTTCATCATTACCGAGTCTGCCCGATGCATACACCGGAAGACTTCTGTCGATTTTTGCAAGGTCGATTGCCACATTCGGCACACAACCGCCTACCGCTCTGGAGGATTCGGAAATGTACGCAAGCATCCCGGGCTTGGGAAAAGATTCAATGTTTTTCACCACATCCACCAGCATATTTCCTGCAACGGTAATGCCTTTTTTCTGTCCGTTCATCAGATAGTCCACCGATACCCCAAAAAGATTTGCCAGTACCGGGAAATGCTCAATATCCGGATACCCTTGTCCGTTTTCCCATTTGGAAACCGCCTTGTTGCTCACATTTAACCGCTCTGCAAGCTCCTGCTGGGTAAGCCCCTGCATTTTGCGAAGTCTTGCAATATTTTCGCCAATCAAAATCGCGTCCATCTGTCCCCCACCTTTCTTTATCTTTATTGTATCATTTTTTTCAAGTGCGGTAAACCCACAAAAAGACGAAATTTTAAGATTTTTTCAAAGAAAAAGTCTACTTTCCGTAGACTTTTCCATGTATTATGTTCTATTTTTAATTCAAAAGTCCTTCTAAAAGGTCGGTTTCTTTGATACCGTCTGCCGAAAGGAAGAAGGTTTTGATTTCAAAGGGGCCAAATTTTATTTTCTCCTGTTTTCCTGCGTAACCAAGGGTTGCAGAGGTTTCCATTTCAGTAGAGTTAAACAAGCGCACCGCATAACCGTTTCCTTTTTCTGCCCTTTTAAATGCATTTACCGTTACAGCATTCCCCGAAAGAGTTAAGGGACTTTCGGGCTTTTCGCCTGTGCCCGTGGGATAGAACGAAAGTGCCATGGGCTTCATATTAAAGCTTTGGGCAATACGTGCCGCGTTTTCTAAAATGTCAGCCTTTGCACCCACATCAAAGCGGAACGAGAAATCCCGTTCACCCTGCTCAATATAGGGCATATAACGATCCTGCTTCATAACCTCACGGTCACCAACCGGATGTGCCGTATAGCCGGGCGAACGAAGCAAAGTGATATACAACGTGCCTTTATCATAAGAAGACCCGTACACACCGTTGTTGGATGCAAGCAACGCCTTTTCGTCATCACAAAGTGCGATGTATTTCTGCGACACGTTTTCTTTCAAACCGTCTTTTAAAACCTCTCTGCCGTAAGCATGCTCGCCAAGACAGGTATCTGCAAAACCGGAGGGCACTCTTAATTTCACCATTTTCTGCTTTTCGTCCCAGATGATACGGATGTCTACCTTCAAACCGCCGTCTTTGGAGAGAATGTATTTGACCACCGCTCTTGCACTGTTATAGCCAAATAACGCCTCAATTACGGTGCGCACATCTCCGCTTTCAATCACATGAACCGGCTCAATTTCCTGCTTCACGCAACAAAAGCTTTGGGCTTCCTTTGCGGTAAGCAGACGGAATTCTCCTATCTTATCCGGAAAAGCAGTTACCTTCATTGCCCAGGGGTCAAAGTTATCCGCATACACCTCAAGTGCCATGGCATCCTTTGCAAGATAGGCTTTGCCATTTCTTACATAACTGTCCAAAAGACCTGTTTTGCGGTTTAGCGAAATTTCGGTTTCCGCTGTCTTAAATACATAGTGGGTCGCATTGCTGTCACAAACCTTTAAAGGTGCTTCGGGAATGACTGAAAAGGCACAGTCAAAGCGGTTTAACTGCATGGGTTTTAAGGTTGCATGGAACGCAATTTTTTTGCGCCACTCCATCGCGATATTACTTTCTTCCTTTTCACATTGCACCGGGACAACATTCCCCTCTTCATCAAAAAGCTGCGGTGCCATGAAGCCCGGATCCAAATACTGGTCCCAGAGCATGAATTCACAGGTAAAATCGTCTTCTATTTCATAAGGATAGGGATTATACAAAAATACAGGAATTTTGTCCGCATCCGCCTTTTTCTGCCCCGATGCCAGTGCAAAGAATGCTTTTGCCTTGATACGGCTTAAAATCTCGATGGCATGGTCGGCAAGACGGACCCCCATTTCTTCTGCCGACTGAATGGATGAGCCGGGCAAAATATCATGGAACTGAATAAGCAGAATGTCGTACAAGGCTTTCAGCAGTTCCTCTTCGGGATAGTCCATCAAGCCTGCATTTGCCGCATGGGCACACATGGTTTCGGTTAAGAAATATGTATTTTCTGCAAGACGGTATTTTTGCTTTACCCGTACCTGACTGGTATAACAGCCAACCATCATGGGATTTAAGCTTTCTCTCCATTCGGGGAGATTGCGTTTTGCTTTTACTTCTTCCAAAAATGCATCGGGAGTGGTGTGCACAAGTTCAACATCGCTTCGCTCGTTGTTCAAAGCTTCAATATCGTCTAAATCCTTCTTTGAAGGACCACCACCGTGGTTACCGATACCCCAGAAACAAAGGAAGAAATCGTCTTCTTCGCAAAGGTCGATATATTCTTGTATTTTATAGATGGCTTTGCCCTTTAAGGAGTTGTAACTGCCGTGCAGGCGAATGCCCACAACCTCCGAGCCGTCGTAGCCAACCCACTTGAATTCGGGTGCAGGCACTTCCATAAAGCCTCTGCCCCGCACGGGACGCATAAAAAGATAGCCCTCATACCCGGTCTTTTTTAAGATTTGCACCAATCCGCGGGAATGTCCGAAGGGGTCTACATTGATTGCCGTTTTCGGCACAACGCCAAACTTTTCCAAAAAATATTTTCTGCCCCATTGAATCTGGCGCACAAAGGCTTCGCCCGAGGGCATGTTGCAGTCCGGCTGTAAAAACCAACCGCCCATAATATTCCACTTACCTCTTTTAACCAATTCACGGATGCGCTCGAATAAGGGCATGTCATATTCTTCAATCCACTGATACAAAAGTGCTTCGTTGTGACAGAACACAAATCTATCATATTCTTCGCAGAAATCCGCCGCAATACGGAAGGTAGACAGCGCCTCTGCCGCGCCTTCCTCCCATTCCCACTGCCACACGGGGTCTAAGTGGGCGTTGCATACCAAATGTAATTTCTTAGCCATGCAAATCTCTCCTCTCTTTTTTAAATGTATCACACTCTTTTCACCGTGTCAAGCAAAAGGATAAAAAAAATCCCTGGTTGAATACCAACCAGGTCAAAAAAAAGATAGGGATGAATATATAAAAAAGATATTAGCGAGTTTTAAGGTAGCCGTTGTCTTTTCCTTGTTGCCTCTTCCTGACTACATTTAGAATTATAAACCCTTATTATGAACACAGTTTAAACATTATATGAAATTTCTTCCTTTTTTTCGAAAATTTGTCAAAAAAATGCGAAATTGTTTTCAATCCCTTTTATATAGCCAAAAATATTTTAAGAAAATTTTATTATTTTTCTATTTTTCTTCTCTTTTTTTGTGATTCTTCTTTTATTTTTTTATTTTCCGAACTGTTTTGTGAACAAATCTACACAATTTTGCATACAAATACTTTGCCCGTATTCCGATAAAACCGCCTCGGAAACCGCAAAGGGGGCGCAAACCTTATCTGCAAATTCGGCAAGCAGACAGGTGCAGGCGCTCTCCCGGCAGGTTTTGAGACACAAATAATACTTTCCTTCATATAAATACAGCTTACTATCACCTTCAAAACAGTCAGACAGTGCCACACAGCAGGCAATCAAGTCCTCCGCGTCCGAAAAAACCGCCTGCACCTCCGAAACAGCATTCCGACAAAGGCTGATTAACAAATCGCCGTCTGCAATGGGAAACAGCTCCACCTCCAAAGGCGTGTTTTTAATGGGAAAATGCGCGCTCTCCCCTACACTTTCCAGCATGCTTTTAAGCTCTTCCTGAAAAGCTTTCCCATCCTCAAACAGCTTATGTATATCTATATGTCTTGCGCTAAGCTCCCGATCGGTCAGGTACACATTCAGCCGGTCGCGGTTTACAAAATAAATCTCCATAAAGCACTTCCCTCCTTGCCTCTATTATATCTTATGCAGAGCCGAAAGAAAATGCAAAATTATTACCGCAAAAAGCAAATTCTTCTAAAAAAGAATCTGCGTACTTACACAGATTCTCTTTTATTTCTTTTATTCGTTTTTTTAAAGCAAAACATCAAGCCCAATGCGCCCACAACCATGGTGACTGCAAAAACCACCGTAGACAACACATAGTTTTGCTGTGCCAATGCTGCACCGCAGGTGGTAATAACCAAAATCGCAGGAATGCGCGCTATGGTCGTAACCAGCAAAAACGGTCCTGTCTTTACCGGCAGAAAACTTACAAAGTATGTGATGGCATCTTTCGGCACGATGGGAATTAAGTATAAGAAAAACAACATCCAGTGCAATCGTTTTGAGCTTTGCAGTACATGTAAAAATTTTAAATTCTTAACCGAGAAGAATTTTTCAATCACCCGCGTGCCGTACCGTTTAATCAGCCAAAGCACCAAAAATGTCCCTAAAATATTTCCGATTAAGCAATACACCATGCCAAGCACAGCACCCCAGGCATAGCCTGCACCAATCTCCATAGGCGCTGCCGGCACAACCTTAACGACCGTCTGCACCGTTCGGATTAAAATAAACACCACTTCGTCAAAATAGCCAAATTTATCCATCCACCTTTTAAAGGTAACCGGCTCCTGAATTGCCTGCACCATTTCCTTGCCGAAAAAGGTGTAGAGCAACAAACACAGCATAACCACCACAAAGGAGGTGCGGAGCATAATCTTTTGCTGTTTGTTCAGCCGTATGATATTGCGGATGGCTTTTGCCTGATTTTTAAGTGTACCGCGGGTTGCCTCGCCCGTTTTTTCCACCGGTGGATAAAACACATTCAAAAAGCCGTCATAGCCCGTAAGCCAGGGCTTGTATTTTCCGTTATAATGCACAATTGCCGTGTTTTCCTTTACCCATTGTAAATCCAGACTGCCCCGATGGATACGCAACGTTTTTTCATCCAGATTGTAAATGGTTTCATCGATATAAACCGTCTTTTTGTCAAACAGAATATTGATTAAATCCTGATCTCCAAACAAAAGCTGTTGCAAATGCTTTTCCAAGGTTTCTAAAATATTTTCCACCGTAAAATCCTCGCGGATGGCTTTCAGATTCATCAAAAGCACGCCCGAATTAATATAGCGGGGCTGTTTGATACCAAGACGCAGGCGGTTCATTAAGTTCAGCGCACCCTTAAGATGCCCTGCCGCCGCCACATAATTTTCGGATAAATCCGTATTATAAAGCGACATCAGATTTTTCATCACAAAAATATCCGGGTCTAAGTACAGACATTTTTCTACCGTTTCAGGCAGGTACTGAAATGCCAGAACCCGATAAAAGGATTCTTCCGGAAGCCGTTCCAGCACAGGGGTATCCTTAAACCAGCTTTGGGTGATGCGTACGCTGTGAATATGAATGTTGGAAAACTCCGTCAGTTCATTTTCAAGATAAGCAATATCCTCCTGCTCTAGCGAAGAATGTGCAACATAAACCTCTGTTTCGTTTGTCCGATGCACCGCTCCGAAGGAACAAAGCATGGTCGAAAGCGGTTTTAAATATTTTTTGTCAATGGTCACAAGCAGATTCATTGTATTTCCCACATTCTCACCCCTTTACTTTATCCTATTCCTTCTTGTCGGAAATCATGTTCTTTTACCATTATATACGAAAAAAATCTTTTTTTCAACTCTTTTCGCTAAAAAACATTTTTTACCTCATTCCGAAAGCGCCTCAAGAATTTCTTCGGTGTTTTGCTCGGAATATTCAATCTCTGCCGAATACATCCGCGCAATGTCCCCGAACGCATTTTCAGTTCCCGCAAAAATGTCACAAACCACCTTTGTACTCAGTGCACAAAAAAGAATGCGTTCTAAATATCTGCCGTCCTCTAAAGCACCAGACAGATGCCGATACAAAAAATACACCAACAACTGTTCCGCCTGAAGTTGAGGCACCGTTCTTTTTTTGTCTTTGCCCAGAGCTTCCACACATGCATCCCATGCGCTGTCCAGCCTCTCCAAGCGCAAAAACATTTCTTTCCAATTACGGTCAGGCAGCGCCACACCGCAACGGGCTAAAATATTTTCCATTCGCTCTTCTACCGAAAATTCTCTGTTTTGTGCCATGCCAATCAGTTCGGCACGCAAGAAAAAAAACGCCTGCTCACGCTTGGAAAGTGCGCTTATATCCGGCATTTCAAACTGTGTTTTTTCTTTCCGATTCAATACCAGGTCACACACTGCCTCACAGCAAAGCCCCAGCCCCATTTCGGTATGGGTCTGATAGTCATGGCGAAACCGCGGATGGTCGGTACAAATCTGTCCGATGGCATCCTCACCGTACTTTAAAATCACATCACACAAGTTATCCGCGTTCAGAAACGGACATCTGCCATCCTGCTGTTGTATAATGCAGGGGACACCGTCCTTTGTTGCCACATGCTTTTTAAGTACTTCCTCTTTACAGTAACGGGCAAATGTCGCCTCATCCAGAACAATTTCCCAGCCGACGCAACAGCTGTGCTGACACGCGCCTGCTATACATTGAAACGCAGAATAATAATCGGGTGTATAGATTTTCACATCGCATCCCTCCGATTGTATTGTACTGGGTTTTGCAAATTTTGTCAACAGTAATAAAAAGGACTGTAAATAATTACAGTCCTTTTTATTATTTAAATACAGGCTTTTCCACCTCTGTTTTTTTGAACGGATTGTCATTGGGTGAGGGTTCGGACAGGCTGAAATACATTTTCGCAGCCTTGGTCGTACCGAAATCCCGATTAGACCCACTATTTTGCACCTTGTTAAATGCTTCACGGAACATGGCGTTGTGTGCCTCCTCCCGATTCAGCAAAAAGTCAATGGTTTCTCTAACCTTTTTGTCCTCAATCTGGCGGTAAAGATATTCATACGTTACCTTCGCCCGCTGTTCGGATGCAATATTAGACAGCAAATCTGCACACAAATCCCCGGTCACCGTCACATAATCAGCTGTCCAGGAATAGCCCGAGGCGTTAATCAACCCGGGATTTAAGCCAATCTGGACATGCGTCTGTATTTCACCTGCCGGCACCTTGGTCACATCCACATCATGTCCGTTCAGCAAACAGATGGTCTGCCCAATCATTTCCATATGGCTCAATTCTTCTGCCGCGATATCCAGAAACAAATCCTTGATTTCCGCATCCTTAATGCGAAAGCTTTGGGACATATACTGCATCGCCGCCTTAAGCTCTCCGTTTCCACCGCCTAACTGTTCCTGCAACAGTGCCGCATATTGCGGATTCGGTTTTTCAATTCCCACTGGGTGAAACAGCATTTTTTCGTGTTTAAACATTTATATCAAGCCTCCTTTGTTTATAGGATGCCCTTTTTTCAAATGCTTATACCCGATATCTGTGTTTAAATTCCGTAGGCGACATACCCTTTTGCTTTTTAAACAGCCGTGACAAATAAAGCGCATCCGGAAAGCCTGTGACACTTGCAATTTCAGCTACCGTCATGTCCGAATAGGTCAGAAGATACTGCACCCGGTCAAGCTTTAAGCGTAAAATATACCGATGGGGCGAAACATCCATAATTTGTTTAAACAGATGTGAAAACCGCGTTTCGCTTATTCCGCAAAGCTTCGCATAATAGTCGTTGGAATAATTTTTTGTATAATGGGTATTCATGTATGCCAAAGCAGGTGCAATGCGTTTATCGGTATGCAGGGTTTCGGTATTGTTTTTCCCTGCCAATGCGCAAAACTGCACCAAAAACGAAATACAAAGCAAGTTTTTACTTCGGGGCTGAAAATGGCTGACCATACGCTCTAACAATTGAATCAGTGTGCTGTCTAAGCCCACATGAAACACCTGATTTGCCAAAAAGCCTGCAGATTCCAGCAAATCCTCTGCGCCCGTCCCCGAAAAATGTATCCAGCACGAACAGCTTTCGCCCTGAACGCCATGGCTGTATAGCTGTTTTTCAAAGGGACGGTACAGCAATAAATCTCCTGCATGAAGTGCCACGTCTCCGATCTTTGTTTCCGCCACCACACAGCCCTTTGTCACATACAAAAAATGATAATCCTGTCTGCCGTTGGTACGCAGAACGGTATACCGTTCTGTCCCGTTTCGCTGAAACCCACAACTGTTAATTTGCAGAAAATGCCCGGAGGCAAAATTGGTCTGATCCACAAATTCCTTTACTTCAATCCGCAACCCGCTCACCGCCTTTTGTTTATTGTAGCACAAAATGACAGTTTTGTCCATATAAAAAACGGTTTTATGTATAGAAACATCATACTTTCAGCGTTATACTAAAGACAGAAATGAAACGGAGGTTTTCAAAATGAAAAAATTTGCATTAATCGGTGCAGGCAGTCTGCAGTTTACCTCAAGTCTTGTGCGCGATCTTTTAACATTCCCTGCTTTTAAAGAAACCGAATTTGCTCTGATGGATGTAAACGAAGCAAATTTAAAGAGCATTACAGAGGTTTGCGAAAAAATCATCACCGAAATGGGGTGTCCGAACTGTAAAATCACGCCCACCACAGACCGTGCGACCGCTTTAAAGGATGCAGACGGCGTGCTTTGCACCGTTTTCAACGGAGATGTGGACATCTGGCAACACGAAATTATCATTCCAAAAAAATACGGCATTGACATGAATGTGGGCGATACCCGAAGTGTAGCAGGCATTTTCAGAGCCTTGCGCAACATTCCGCTCATGCTGGATATCTGCAAAGACATTGAATGCTACTGTCCCAACGCGGTGTTTTTAAACTACACCAACCCCATGGCAATCCTTTGCGGTGCCATGCAAAAATATGCTAATGTGGAGGTTACGGGACTTTGCCACAGCGTACAGGGCACCATTAAGATGCTTAGCGAATGGTTAGGCGTTCCGGTGGAAGAAGTTGTTTACAAATGCATGGGCATCAACCATATGGCATTTTACACGGAGCTTTCCCATAAGGGCGAAGACTTATATCCGCGCCTGTATAAACTGATTTCGGAAAACAGAGAGGTGTATGACAGAGAACAGGTGCGCAACGAAATGTTCTTAAAGCTTGGCTACTACACCACCGAATCCAGCGGACACCACTCGGAATACAACCAATGGTTCAGAAAACGCCCCGACCTGATTGAAAAATACTGCACCCACGGCACCGGCTGGAATCCGGGCGAGCACGCCTATTCCTTAAAGCTACGTCAGGCGCGCAAGGCAAATCCGAGGAAGCAGTACGAGGATTTCTTAGCAAAACCCGTTGACAAAAACAAAAGTGTCGAATATGCGGCAGATGTGTTTAATGCCCGCATCGGCGACGGAAAGCCCTTCCTCTTTAACGGCAATGTACTAAACAACGGTTCCATTCCAAATCTTCCCAATGATGCATGCGTGGAAGTCCCTGTGGTTGCCGACCGTATGGGCTTTAAAACCACCATTGCAGGTCCTTTGCCCGCCCACCTTGCCATTATGGTCAACAACACCGCGCGTATTGAATCGCTGGTCATTGAAGCCGCAATGCAAAAGAGCCGCGAAATGGTTTATCAGGCAATGTATATGGATCCCCTTTCCTCTGCCGTTTGCTCTATGGAAGAAATCCGACAAATGTGCGACGAGATTTTTGCCATGAATACCGATTACTTAGGTGATTATAAATAATACAAGAAAAGGGAATGTAAAAAAAGTCCGGATCGCAAAAACGCGAGTATAAAGACAAACAAAGTTTGTGCAAACTTACGAGAAAGATACAAAATGAAGAAAACGCGCAAAATTTTGCGCGTTTTCTTTTGATAAATGCGTTTTTGCTATGAACAAACTTCGCCTCTCGACGTACCTTTGTACGCCTTCGGGTAACCCCAAACCGCGTTGTAACGCGGTTTGGGCTCAGTTTGTCCATTCCAAACATTTTTTCCTATTCCCTAAAAAAGGGGCTGTAATAAAATTACAACCCCTTTTCACATATTTTTCACATGCAAAATATTGATTTCTTTCCTTATTTATGATAAAATAGTTAAGTTGTTTTACAAAAGTTGAAAGAGAGGTATTTTATGCGCAATTTATTCGCACCCACCGACATGACTGTCGGAACACCCTGGAAAAGCATTCTGGCATTTTCCATACCCATGCTGATTGGCAACATTGCCCAACAGCTTTACAGCACGGTAGACAGCATTGTGGTGGGTCACTATATCGGGGACAACGCATTAGCCGCGGTCGGCAGTGTGCTTCCCATTTTAAATATGCTTTTGGTTTTGTTCATCGGCATTTCTGCCGGGGCAACCATTATGGCCTCCCAGTATTTTGGTGCAAGGGACAGACAAAATCTTTCGATAACGGTGGGAAACTGTATTACGGTTACTGCCATTTGCTGTCTGTTTCTGATGGTTGTCACACCATTTTTTATCCGTCCGATTTTATCCCTTTTAAATACCCCAAAAGCGATATTTGACGACTGTGCAAACTATCTGCTTATTTCCATGTTGGGCATTGCCGGCATGGCGTACTATAACATTTTAAGCGGTATCATCCGCGGTCTGGGCGACTCGGTTGCCGCTCTTGTTTATCTGCTGGTTGCAACCGCCATCAACATTGTGCTTGACATTTTGTTTGTAAAACACATGGGGGTTGCAGGCGTTGCTTTGGCAACAATTATTGCCCAGTTTGTTTCTTCCCTGTTATGTCTTAGAAAGCTTTCGAAAATGCGCGAATTTTTCGATTTGAATTCAGACGTTCTAAAGCTTCGCAAGAAAAGTGTAATCACGTTGATTAAGCTGGGACTTCCCTCGGGACTAACCCAGGCAATCATGTCCTCTGCCATGATTGTGGTGCAGGCATTAACCAACCAGTTCGGCGAGCAGTTTATTGCCGCAAACGTTGTGGTTATGCGTGTGGACGGCTTTGCCATGATGCCAAACCTTTCGTTCGGCACAACCATGACCACTTATGCAGGACAGAATATCGGTGCCAAAAAATACGACCGCTTAAACGTCGGTGCAAGACATGGTCTGATTATTTCGGTGCTTTGCTCGTCGCTGATTACCGGTATCATTTTAATCTTCGGCAAATACTTAATGGGTGCCTTTACCGAAACAAAAGCGCTTGTGGATTTAAGTGTACATCTGATGCAAATCTTAGCGGCAGGCTACATCGCCATGGCAGTAACCCAGAGCCTGTCGGGTGTTATGCGCGGTGCAGGTGATACCGTAACCCCTATGTGGATCTCGCTCCTGACCACCGTTTGTGCCCGTATTCCGCTGGCATACGGCATCTCCTACTTAACAAGAACCCCTGAACTGCCCTTAGGACATCAGGAATGCATCCAGATTTCTCTGCTTTGCACCTGGATTTTAGGCGCGGTGCTGACCACCATCTTCTATTTAAAAGGTAACTGGAAAAAGAAAGCAATCATATAAAAATAAGGCAAGAACTTTCGTTCTTGCCTTATTTTTATTTTGTAGTCAATTCAAAGTAATGTTCAAAGAATGCTTCAGGCTTTACAGTGTCTGCCACAAAATGGCAGCCGTCCCCCTCTTCAAAATAGGTTCTGCCCTTCAAACCGTCCTTTTCACCGATACCGGTCAAATCCACCGTCACAGTTCCTTGCTTGAAGGTGCACAAATCCTCAAACAGCACGGTTGCCGCTAAGGGGTCGTGGAAGGTGGATATCTCGCTGTTCCGGAACCACACCTCCGAAAAATCCTTTACGGGTTTTAGCACGTCCGAGGTAAACTTTTCTGCGAAATCTGCGGTTTTCATGGTGACCTTTCGGGTAACGTCCAGGCCGATAAGACGCATTTTTACGCCCGACTGCAACACAATTTTTGCGGCATACGGGTCGCAACGGATGTTCCATTCCGCAAACTTTTCCGGTTGGAAAAATTCACCGCCCATGATAACCAGTTCCTTTAACTTCTTTACCGTTTCAGGATAGCTTGCACAAAGGAGTGCCACATTGGTAAGCGGTCCTATGGCAAGCAACACCACCTCACCCGGATACTTTTCAATCGTTTCTCTTAAAAACTCAATGGCGGAATAAGGCTCAAAATCGGTATCGTGTTCCCAAAACTCCAGCTTTTCCTTTTGCCCTGCCCGGGGCTGATAGTTTTTGGAGCAAAGAGGCTTGTCTGCACCGGGATGCAACGGCACTTTTTTGCCTGCGGCACGTAGGATAACGCTTGCAAGCATCGCACGCTCCACCGCTTCGCCCGAAACGGTGGTAATGCCTAACAAATCGCACTTTTCCTGGCACAAAAGATAGGCTAAGCACTCCGAATCGTCAATATCGGTACCGATGTCTGTGTCTAAAATTACTTTTGTCTTTTCCATAATTATTTTCTTGCCTTTCCAAGTTTAATTTTAACTGTCACTTTATCTTTACCGCTTACCTTTGCGCCCTTGTAATAACCGCTTCGGTTTGCGTAAACTGCATCTGTAATTTCCATTTTATTTCTGGAGCTGTAACGGGCAAAGCACCCTTTATAAAGCACTTCAACCTTGTTTTTGGTGCCCCACATTTCGGTGTGGGTTGCACCGTCAAACATAAACAACGGGAATACAATCTCTAAATTACCCTTACCCTCTGCAGTAATTTCCACGCCGTTTTTGCTTACCTTACAGATTAAATCATATTCCTTGTCCTTTGCCTTGCAATGCATGGTAAAGGCAGAGTAGGTATCGGTGGAAATGATGTCTTTAAAGGTGTGCTTGGTTTCATCCTCATAGCCGTATACAAAACCCTTTTTGGTTTCGATACCGCCACAGATAGAGAATTTCGAGGGATTTTTGATATCGATATGATAGTGTGCAACCTCCTGCAGATTCATGGGTACTGTAAGACCCAGCGCCGAGGGAACGCCCTTTTTATGGATTCTGCCGATACCGCTTGCATCATACCAACCGTCACCGTCAGTATCGCCCTGCACCAGATACGAGCCAAATTTCGCAAAGGCTCTGTGGAAATATTTAGAGGTTTCAAAGGCATAGTTTTCGGTTTCGGTCACGGTAGGCAATTCCTTGATACCATCGTCTGCAAAGCAGTAGGCTAAAATCGCCCAGGAGCCTGCGGTTACCATGTATTTGTCAAAATACGCATACTCTTCGCAACCGAATTTGGTTTCGGTGGGGAAGAAATTTTTCACATGATGAATGGGGGTTTCGGCAAGCCACATATTCACATTGTCAATGGCAAGTCTTGCCGCGCGTTTGAATTTACCTGCGCGTTCCAAATCACCTTTTTTCTTGAAATAGGTTGCGTAATATTCGCAAAGTGCCGCAAAAAAGGTTTCGTTATGTAAGAACTGCTGGCTTCTGCCACCGTAAGGAATTTCACCCGTTACAGACTGCAGTTTCAAAGTCAGGTCGGCAGATTTTACAAGCTGTTTTTCAAGCTTTTTGGCATGATCGCCGTCAAAGCCGAAAAAGAGTGCCGCCGCAAGCTGGAGGCGGGTTACCGCGTCGTATACCATGGGTTCTCTGGGGTCGCGGTACATACCATTTTGGTCAAAGGAAAGCAATTGGGATGCAACCTGATTATCAATAAACGCACTTTCATCACCGATGCCTGCAAATTTACGAAGCTGTTCACTTGCCGCACCGAACGCCGCCCAATTGCCGATTCTTACAGGCGGAACGCTTGCAATGTCTTTATAGGTTGTATAGGGGTCGATTTTCGCAAGCTCTGCACGCCATCTTTTGGTGTAGCTTTCGGGGAAAATTTTAGCTTTTTCCAGTTCTAAAATGGTAATGGTAATTTCCTTTACCGAAAAATCGTTACCTGTTCTGCCGCCGTTTTTGCCAAGGCATACAGGAAGCTCGGCACAGCACAAATCCATCATGCCAACGAACGCATCTTTCATTTCTATCTTTTTGCCGTGGGCAAGCAGAAAACCTAAGTTTGCCACCACTCTGGGATAGCCATGCTCTTCAATACTGTTTTTGCGAACCGTTTCGGTGTAAGCACGGATGTGTTCTAAGGTATAAGCACCAAACACCTTTTCAATGACATCTACATATTGTTTTTTTCTCATACCGATTCCTCCAATCGTTATCCTATACCCAAAGTATACCATAAGCCATGCCTTGTGTAAACCTTAAAAAACGATACTTGAGGTTTGTTTTTCGAAACAAATTATTGTTTTTCATTCTGCACCCTTTTTCAGATTTTGGTTTTGTTTACAAAATAATAGGGATCTTCCAATAATTTCTTGTGTCCTTTCTCCACTATTGCCGAAGCGGAAAACAGATAACTTTCCGCCTCAAGCACCCTGCCGTGGCTGTACTCGCCCTCGTCCAAAAGGTTTAGAATGCGCGAATACACCTGACCATACCTATACCCCTCTTTTTCAAAGCTGTGACGGATTGCGGTCTGATGCATTTCGGCTTCCCCGTTCCGCAAAATATACTCGATTGGTTTTTCACGGTCAAAAAGGTATGGCGGCTCAGCCGTTTCCTCTACACCGTGCATAATGGTCAGGTGGTCGGGACTGCACCCCAGCATCAGAATCTTACCGCCCATTTCGGCAAGCTTCATGATAGGCGAATTTTTGCCCACGGGGGTTAAATCCTTTTCGTGGTCTTTGACAAGTGTTTCCGCATGCTTACCCAAAACACAAACCGAGTGCGTCGCGTGCATACTGCGGACATACCCATTCACATGCGTTCTGAAATATTCGGGAAGATAGCCCACGCAGGAAGGCGTTTTGTCGCGATCAAATACGGGGTGTTCATAATCCACACTATTCCAGGAAAAGCCGGGTACAAGCAAAGTGCCTTCCTCACCCAGCAATTCAACAATCGCATCAAAAATGCCCTGTGCACCCTCTTCCACTTCGCCTAACGCCTTATAAGAAAAATGTATCATCACCGCATCGCCGGGACAAACACCCAGCACACGCAAATCTTTTTTTAACTGTTCCTTCCTGTATGCCATATCATCGCCTCCGCTTTTATTATAGCTTTTCACGCGCCAAAAAGCAATACTTTTTTGGCGTTTCATATGATACGAATATATTTTTGTGTAGTTTGGCTATATAAGAAAAGACACCTTACGGTGTCTTTTTGTTTGGTGTTTTTGGATACTCTGCGCTTCGTCATCCTGCGAGCGACCCGGTCGCTTGCGTAGGCTTTCCTTGCTCGAGACTTTGGCACTCTGCAAAACCTGTCGCGGTTTTGCAGGTGCGTCGACGAACCACTCGGCTCCGCCGACATGGTTCAAATAATCCACCCTCTCCCACGCAAACAAAAAAGACACCTTACGGTGTCTTTCTGTTTGGTGGCTTTTGGATACTCTGCGCTTCGTCATCCTGCGAGCGACCCGGTCGCTTGCGCAGGCTTTCCTTGCTCGAGACTTTGGCACTCTGCAAAACCTGTCGCGGTTTTGCAGGTGCGTCGACGAACCACTCGGCTCCGCCGACATGGTTCAAATAATCCACCCTCTCCCACGCAAA
>JAFQQW010000053.1 GCA_017410375.1 Clostridia bacterium
TATTTTGTCAATTTGAATTCGTCGGCGTACAGAGGTACGGTAGAGTTCAAATTGACAAAAAGCAAGCAATGGAGCGGAATCCTCGATGGATTCCGCTCCATTCAACATCTGTTCAAACCGGAGATTCTTCGCTTCGCTCAGAACAACAAATAGTTCTTTGCTTGCGGTAGAACGACTTTTTCGACAATCTGAACCGACTTTTATAAAAAAGTCGGTTTTTATATTAAACAATTGTTTTGTCTAAGTATTCAAGAGAAAGACGAACCATTTCGTCGCCCAGTTCTTTATTCGCTTCTACCGCATTTTTGGTGAACCAGTGATTTACGTCACCAAGTCTGTCAAGCTGAACGGTATCGGGATACAAAGACATCAGAATAGAGGACTCGAATTTACCTGCATGGTCGTATCCGGTTGCATTCTGCACCTCTGTGCTCATAGTCGGGATAACTTTAATCCAGCCAAAGGGATTGTCTTCGTTATCCAGGTTTTCATAATAGGTGTTGTAGCTTTCACTGCCCCACCAGCCCTGTCCTTTTGTTTTTTCAAGGTAAGCCATGGTTGCACGTTTTGCCGCTTTCATATAAGAAAGAGTCATGGGCATTAAGGATTCCTGCTCAAACTGGTGGTGAATCAGAACATAAATGTTTCTGAAGCCCGAGCTTAAGAGGCTCATGAACACATAATACACATACTGTTCAAACGCGTTTTCTTCCACATGAACTGTTCCGCTGGTCTCATCGCCTACTGCATAGCTTGCCGGGCTGTAGCTAATGGAAGGAGCAATGATAAGCTCCTTTTTCTCAGCAAGCTTTTCAAGCAAGCCCTGGGCAACCAGAGTGTCACAGCCGTACGCACAATGCGCACCGTGGTATTCAACTGTACCGCCAACAATGACAAGCGGTGTATTGTTTTCCTTCGCTTTTGTAGTTTCACGCGGGAAAATTTTATCTAAATACATATAGCAGCATCTCCTTATCCGCGGTTTTCTTCAAACCATTTCAAAATATTGCCTTCATACCAATTTTCGGGGTTTTGACGAACATCTTCTAAAAGCGCTTTGCCGAACGGTTGAATATTTAACACTTTTAAAAGTGCATTTCCGCAATAAGCTTCAGATGTATAAGCTTTTGCAAAGTCTGTAAGCTTATCGCTGATATACGGCCAGAAATAGGTGTCGCTTCGTTTGCTTCTGCCTTCAAAACTGCAGATGCTTTGCACGGCTTTATCATATACACCACATTTTCTTGCATTCTCCAGCACTTCATCTACCAATGTGTATTCAAGTAAGTGCCGAAATGTCAGCTTATCAAAATCCACACCAACCAAAACAACTTTTACATTGTCCTCAAACATTTTCTGCCAGGGAGAATCCTTTGCAAAGGGCGTAGCACCGTAAATGCCGTACCGCTCACCTGAATTGCCATGGGTTTCGGTGTAGTAAAGCGCTTTCTTGCCGATTGCAGCGACCGAATGGGTTGCCTGATTACTTCTTAAAGCGTCCGGTCTTAGACGGAACACTTCTGTGATCAGACCTGTATCGGAAGGCTTATCCATATGCCAGGTATCATATGCATCCGAAAAGTTTTTCATGGAAAGCGTCGGCACGACAACCGTGCCTTCGCTTCCTACAGCTTCTAAAAATGCATCAATCACCGTATCTGCGCCGCCATCCACTTCACCAAAGCTTTTCAATGAGGAATGCACCAGAACAGAATCTCCTTTTAAAATACCGAGTTTATTCAGGGATGAAACAACATCTTGTTTACAAATCATAAAATCACCTTATTCAGCGTAGCCTAAAGTTGTGTAAAACGCAAGGTTTGCCTGTGTGTTATCCAGTCTTCCATACTGCACAACAATGTTTCCGCTTGCTTCTAGCTTCATGGCATACTGGGTTTCAAAGGGCACTTCAAAATTGCACATATCGGTAAGATTGTTCATTCTGAAGCAACGTACCTTTTTCGCGCCGACTGTCCATTCGATATCCTCATAGCAGTCTTTATCAGTAAAGTAAAGGGTAACTTTGATTTTTACATCCTGTTCATTATCATTCACAATGATTACAGATTCATGCCCCTTTGCCTTACCTTCCCCGGGCTGCGGTAATTCGCAATCCGGTAAAATCCAAGTTTTTTTACCTACACCTTGATTACACATCGAGTTCAATGATTCCTTTCTTTAAGTAGTCGGTCATGGAATGGCAGCCGTCTTTTGTGATTGCAACACCTTTTTCCCATCTTACACCAAAGCCGTCGCCCGAAATAAAGGTATCCACCTGGAAGGTCATGTTTTCTTCCAGCGGATAATCGGAAGTGGTTTCCATCCAGGGTGCTTCTACTTCAATCATACCCGTGCCGTGGCAGGGACCGTATACAAAGTTATCTTTAAAGCCGTTCTCTACATAAAGCTTGTAGAAATCCTTTGCAACATCGCTTGCCATTTTACCTGCCTTTAACTGTTCCACAGTCCAGTCGTGTGCCTGAAGGCAGAATTCAACAGTTTCTCTTCTCTTGCCTTCCAATTTACCCATAACGACAGGCAGACCGATTGCAGGAGAATAACCGTCAATTTTAGCAGAAAGGTTCAACTGAACAATATCGCCCTTGTTGATGGTTTTGTAACTGGAACGGGAAATTGCATGACTTGTGGACTTTTCGCTGAATACATACATCGGAAGACCTTCGTATTCTGCGCCTTCTTCATAAATAACTTTTTGTGCAACACCAACCATTTCAAGCTCGGTAACGCCGGGCTTAAGCTGACGGATAACTTCGTCGGTGGCAAGTTCAATGATTCGGAAGCCTTCCTGAATGCAAGCTAATTCATTGATACTCTTGATTTTACGTAAGGTTACCATAATATCATTGCAATTGGAAATTTCAGCATTGGGATAGCTTTCTTTCAAGCCTTCAAAAATCGGCAGCGTACATTCTACATAGCTACCCAGACCAATTTTGATGTTTTCGCCCGATACACCGATGCTTTTGAACACATCTTTAAATGTGTCAGCATGCAGTTCAGGATATGCAGGGTCAGCAGATTCTCTGAATTCTCTTAAAACAAAGATTTTATCAAGCTTGGAAACGTCTTTTGCAAAGATTGCAGATTCGGGACCTACCATCAATGCTGCGTCGCCGGTTGCAGAAATTGCAACGCCTGCTCTTTCAAACAACGGCCAGAAACCGCTGAAATATCTTGCGTTTGCATAATCCGATTCGGTGCTGGATACAACCATAACATCGAGGCCCTTATCGCGCACTAATTTTGCCGCCTTTGCAATTCTGTCCTTATACTCGCTTTCGGGGATACAAATTCTTTTACTCATTTTTACATTCCTCCTTTTTTATTTACTTTTATTATACATCAAGAATTCCCTTTTGTATTTGACCGATAATAAACTTTTTTTGCACAATCTTAAATTTATGTTATAAAAGACAATGAAAGCTCTGCAAAATGCAGAGCTTTTTTTATACACTTCTGAAGCCTCGACCGATAATTTCACTGCTGGTGGTAATAATGATAAAGGCGTGCGGATCAATTTCTTTGATTTTGTTGCGTAGCTTTATGGCTTCGATTCTTCGGCAAACGGTATGAATCATGTTTTTTTCATTTTTTGTGTACTCACCCACTACATTGCTTACCGTTACACCGTGATGCAACGTTTTGATGATAAATTCAGAAATTTCTTCCCGTTTATCCGTGATAACTACAAAATATTTAAAGGTATTTAAATTTTCAATAACCGCATCCACTAAAAACGCTTTGGCAAACAATCCTAAGATAGAAAAGAGTCCTGCTTCAATACCGAATACGAAAAACGAACTTGCAGCAACCACAAAGTCGGAAATCAGAAGCGCTTTGCCTACATCAAGGCTTGTAAATTTTTTCAGGATTAACGCAATAATGTCTGTACCGCCTGCAGAGCCGTCGCTGTTAAAAATCATAGCCGAGCCGATAGAGGTTAAAAGCATGGCATAAATCAATTCTAAAAAGGGCTGGTCGGATAACGGTGCATTAAGTGGCATAAAAAGCTCAAACAAATAGGTAATTGCCGAATACAGCATACTGCAATACACGGTCTTTACGGTATTTTGTTTTCCAAGTAACAAAAAGCCAAGTACAAGTAGCGCGATATTCAGCGACCAGATATAAACACCTGCTGAAATGGGTGTAACCTTAGCAAGCAAGGTACCAATACCCGACACACCACCCGTAGCAAAGCCGTTGGGAATTTTAAAGAAATACACGCCCACAGCAAGAAGAAAACTACCAAATGTCATCCAAAAAAAGCTTTTGAATTTTTTCATAATGCATCTCCTTTTTTTCGTTTGCTTACATCATACTACAAAACTTAAGTTTTTTCAACCATTTATTTATGAAAAAAACGACTTTTTCAAAAAAGAACCGCCATATGGCGGTTCTTTCAGTTTAATTATTCAAACGGATGAATAGTAATTTTTTCCCATTTGTGGGTCATGCCAGGACCTGTGCCACTGCCGTAGTTGCTTGCGTTAATATTGGATTTAATCACAAGCACGGCTCTGCCACCGTCCCGAAGCTCAACAGAAGAAACGAAGCCATCCATTTTCTGGGTTTCACCCTTGTCCACAAGGTCTGCCGTAACTTTAAGGCCCAACGCATTGGTTGCGGTCAGTTCAAAGGGAAGCACCTTTGTATCGATAACAAATCTGAATTCGGAGGCTTGAGAGCCTTGCTGAACAATTTCAAACTCGGTCGACTTGAATTTTAGTGCTTTTGCTTCGTCCGATACAGATGCATCAGAACCCGTAGAGGGTGCAGAAGGTGTCGAAGGTGCAGATGCGGTCGGTTTTTCATACACAATGCCTTCAGCCTTGGATTTAAGGGCAGTCATCAGCTTGCCACTACCCGCATCAACTACACTGCCATCCTTCATGGTTTCGGAAAGCGTATAGGTAAATACAGCATCCGGATTGTCTACCTTAATAATAAATTCAAAAGGATAAACTGTAGCTGTTTCGGTTTTCTTTTCACCACCGTCAATCTGATAGGTTAAGGTTGCACTCTGAATGTCTGCCTGGGTATGAGTGGTATACACATACGCATAGTAGTGATCTGCAGACATCTGTAAGGTATAGCCCTTACCTGCTTTATGATGGGATACGGTTGCACCGATTTGTGTATCCTGAATCTGATTACGGAGTGCCGCAAAGGAAGGTGCTTTAACAGTATCAATATTCAGCTTAACCGCCTGCAAGGATTTAGACGGAACAGTTAAGGTAAATGCACCGTTTACCACATCCACTGTGCCAATTTTGCCTGTTTTATCATAAAGTGTTGCTGTGCCGTTATAATTTGCACCGCCTTCAATTTTATCTCCAAGCTTAATGGTTGTGGTTACAGCGTCAAAATCTTCGTTCATAAACGCAATACCCACTACCCCGTCTTTTCTTGCTGCCATCCAGTCAATCTGAATGGAATCAGGCTCTACGATGCCTTTGGCAAGCCAGGGCCACATATCTGCTTCATCATAGAATTTGCCGGGCTTATGACCGTACTGATTGGAGTTAAAGTAAGCATAACCCTGCTGACGAAGTGCCGGGAATTCAATATTTTGTCCCGAAAATGCATAGGTCTGATTGATTAAGAAATCTTCCAGCATTGCAATGTAAGGCGGTAAATGGTGCCAGTAAATACCTGTGTAATCCGGGCCGTCAACCGGATAGTTGGTTTCCTGTTCATAGGTCATGAATGCACTTCTGTAATAGCCTTCATAACTGTTATAACGACCCAGAATCGAGTTTTGGGCAAGGTTTGCATAAAAATCCTCGCCGGTATATGCAGAAAGCTTCATGAAATCACCCACAAAGGACTGCATCACAATATGTGCACTTCTTACAAAGGTAGAGGGCTGTTCAATACCAAGGCTTACACGGGACGGAAGCCATCCTTCTACGTTTTTGGTAAGGCCTGTAATGATATCATTGTTGTGGCTTGTGTTGGAAAGGTCACCTTCTCTGCCGATACGCATCTGGGAAGGACCTGCCCACCACATGGTGCTGTTTACTTCGGAATTATAAACAAAATTCTTCTGAATTTCTTCAAGGTTATTCGCTTCCACAAGATTGGTTCTCTTGTCACCGTCCACACCGGGAACCCATAGACATGTGGTCATAACCTGCGCAACATATTCTGCCGCGTCCAGATACTTTTTGTCGTCGGTAAGCTCGTACATATCAAGGAGCGAAGACATGTTCGGCACGCAGGAGATGTAAACAAAGGTGTTCCAGTCCTGCTGAATGTAGCTTTCTTTATACACTTCCTCTTCCAGATATTTATCTGCAAGTGCAATAGCGTTGTCCAGATATTTTTGTTCACCTGTATGCTGATACATTGCAATATCATTTGCAAAAGGCGGAATGGAGCCGTAGGTATTTACAACCTCGGTATTCCCCTTTTCAACACCGTAATCATAAAGGAACGGAATTGCGCCCTGGCTCATTTCATACATACCAAGCATAATGTTTGCGTTAAAGCCCTTGATAGGCTCGCCAATGGGCGAAATAGAATCTGTCTTTAAATACGGACCGTTACCCTCACCAATACGGTTAAAGTGGAGGTTTTTACGGGTTAGCGCATTGGCAATGGTCGGAATGGTACGTCTTTCAAGCATCTCTTCATCTTCAGAGAGCAAGTAATCCTGCAAAGCCTGCATAGAGTTACCCATGGAGGTGGTGTTACTGCTTTCCATGTTGTAATGTGCTTTGTCGTATACATCCCAGCCTGCATATTTGTCATCCAAAATCAGGTCACGGGTGTTAAAAATAACATCGTTCAGTGAGCGGATATAGTTCTTTCTGTAACTGTCTACATCAAAAAGATCTTCTGCGATAACCGAATAGCTATCAAACCAGTCTGCCACATCACTGACAATACGCACACGAAGGTTATAGGTAGAACCGGCATCCATTTTAGATTCCTTTGAACCCATAACAGGTGCAAAAGCAGTACCTCTGTGCAAACCATTCAGGCCGTGCATGGTAATACCCAAAATAGAGTTGTAATCATAAACCCATCTTTGAGGAATCCAGGACGGATCGAACACAACGCCCTTGGTAACCGCAACATTGCTGTAGGCATTATTATCGTAAAGGGTAAGTGTGCCCATGGGGGTATACAGATACTGTTCGGTCAGAAGCTGCGGTTCTTCCGGCACACGCTTATACTGAATGCGAAGCGGTGCTAAAGCAAAGGAATATTCCTGCTGTTCAAAACCCTTTCCTTCCCATACCGCGATGCTGTAATAACCGTTTGTGCTGGGTGAAAAGTCAATAGATACCAAAGGATATCTTTCCGCATCGGTTCTCCAGGTTGCTTTTAATACGCCAGTTTCATTTTCGGAAACTAAGGTTACGCCATTTGCATCTGCAACATAATCGGTGGGAATGAAATAGTGCGGTGCACCTGCTTTGTAGGGATCTTCCGTAAGACCGCCATAGGTGTTTCCGTCATAATTGTATTTCATGGAAATACCGTAAATGTCACGGGAAACGGAGTAACCGGCTTCGGTTGCCTGATAAACAAGGTAACCTAAATCTTCATTTCTGTTCTTGGTTTTTACCCACTGACCGTTATGCTTTGCATAAATTTCGTTCTGTACAACCTGTCCGCGAGAGGTAGGAACCTTATAGAATACAACCTTTGTATCTTCGTTTTCGATAGATGTGCTTTCTGTAGGTGTACCTTCTTCGTTGGCATAAGCCGGGAAAGAAAGGTTAAAGTCCGGCACATTATTATAAGGCATTACGTTGCGCGTTACTGTCTGATAATTTTCAGCCGGCACATAATCTAAATCCTTAGAAAGCAAAATGGCATCATAACGGGCATAGAAGCCTGAGGTATCATGTACATACATAGTGTTTTTGCCTGCAGGTAGTTCGATTGTGCCACCTGTTGCCCACTTGTAGCCGGTATCACCGTGGGTGCCGTATTTATGCTCTAACATCGGCCGGTCATTAAATTGCAGATTAAAGAATCTGTGTCCCTGCTGATTCTGCGCAAAGTCTTTGGAACGCACCCAGATACGGTATGTACCGCCCTTACTGAGTTCAAAGGGTGCGATTGCAGGCTTGTTGTTCGAGGCATCTGCATCCTCTAAGGTTGCGTTGATATCAGAAGGTACCGCACCTCGCATGGCAGAAGTGTTGAACGCCCCATCTGCATTTTGTTCCATTACCCATGTACCAACATCAGTATAGGATTCCTGGGTAAACAAAACCATTTCTTCGGGAACATTAGCCAGAATAGATACGGTCTGCGTGGTATCATCCCAGGAAACCTGCGCACCAAGCGCTTCGGATACAAAACGAAGCGGTACAAGTGTTCTGTCGTTTAACAAAACGGCAGGTTGGTCTAAGGTTTGAGGCTTGCGGTTTACTTTTACATTTACATCGTCAATGGGAAGGCTGACTTCCAATCCGTTTCGTCTGCCCATCGCGGTCTGATTCTCATCATCCCAGGAAACCACGCAACCGAGTGCTTCAAAAATCGCACGGAACGGAACCATAGTTCTGTCGTTCAAAAGAATCGGATCTACATCAAAGGTCATCCACTCGCCGTTCAGCTTCACAGCAATTTCGCTGTCAGGTCTCCCGGAAAAGTCCGCATCAGGAGAAAAAGTATAATCCCCTTCTTTGTACTGATGTGCAGAAATCAAAGCTTCTACATCCTCTTTAGATGTCGGTGGCGTAAAGTCTAAATCATCTGTAATGACAATCGCAGCACATCTTGCACAGTTGCCTTTGGAATCAATCACAGAAACAACCTGCTCACCGCCAAAAGCCATGAACGGGTCTGTTGCTTCCCAGGAAAAGCCGTCAACGCAATGTGCACCGAATTGTTGCGTAATTACACTGCCAAGCTGAACTGTATAAGGACGCGTGCCGGGCATGGTCGCAAAGTCTTTAGACAGTACCCAAAGCTTATACGTCCCTTCCTTCGGCAGACACACCTTAATGGTTGCAGGTGTATCAAGACTTGGAACACTATTGGTTGCGCCCATTATAATTTTGTAACCGGTCGCAGGATCGGTCTGCACCTGCCAGTTACCCAAATCGGTAAAACCTTCAGGGCCTAATACAATGTACACGTTGTCCTTTTTCAGCTCGCTCGCAAATGCCGAGAACGGCATCATAGAGAAAACCAACAAAAGAACAAGCATCATAGAAATACTCTTTTTCATAATATACCTCCCGATTATTTATCTATATATAATTTTAACAAATCGTATATTTGTTCGCAATTGTATAAACTATACAAAATTTAACAAAAACTATACTTTTGCCATTGAAAATGCTAAAAATATGTGCTATAATTATAAAAAGAGGTGATTGATATGACAGATCAGATACCCATTGTTGAAAAATTCATATTAAGCTATCGCCGTCACTGGGAAAAAGGTGTTCAGTGGCAAATTGAAAACCGCGTAGATTCATCCCTTTATTTCCCGATTCGAGGCACTCTTGTTTTTGAAGGCGATTTTGGTACAATTATATGTGATGCCGAGCATCCGATGTATATCCCGCGTAACCTTTCTTATGTGTATCACGCAACCGCCGACACAGATGCATATTTGTTTAATTTTTATGACCAAAACCCATTGGATGCACCACAACACATATCTGCTGTTGAAATCAGAGAATTGGAAAACGCGCACGATCAACTAAATCTTCTGCGTATTGTCCCTTCGGCAAAAAATAATGCAAAATCCTTTTCTGTTCTGTACAGAATCATGAGTCTTGCTTTCCCGGAATCCACAAACGAAAAGGATGCCGTTCTTTTACCGGCACTGGAACATATTGCCCTACATTTTAACGACACTTCCCTCTCACTGGACGTGCTTGCAGAAAAATGCCATATCAGCAAAGTCTATCTGCATAAGCTTTTCGTTAAAAAACTTGGTATTACACCATACCGTTACATTACAAACGCAAGAATGAACCGTGCATACATACTGTTAAAAGACGGCAAAAGTGTCGGTCAGGTGGCGCAGGATGTGGGATACAATGATATCTACACGTTCAGCCGTGCGTATAAAAAGCATTTTCATGAATCTCCTGAAAAAACCAAAAAGAAATAGCAACAGCGAAAACGCTGTTGCTATTTTTTAAAACATAACCGTAATTTCGATTGTTTCATCTGCAGACAAAGCCATTTGCATTTCTTGACTACCGTTTAATTCAAAATACATCTTTTCCGGCAAAATCAAAATCAGATCAGCATCTTCCTGCAACTGTTTCAAAAGTATAACCGCTTTATTTTCGTTCCATGTTAACGTTACTTCAGTGTTGGTAGATGTAAGCAAAGGACCAATTGTGCCACTGCCCCATCTTTCGGGAAGTGCCGGGAACAAATACAGCTCATTTTGTGCAGAAAAAACAAACATTTCATGGATTGCGCTTGTGATACCCATGTTGGCATCCAGCTGAACAGGCGCTTTGGTTTCCATTCCCATGCACGAAACAATACCCATACGTCGCCAGTCATTATGTGTCGTAAAAAAGTTAGAAAGCACGCAAGATTTGGCAAGAATATCAATGGCGTTTAATGCCTTATCGCCTTGTCCCAGTCTCGCATATACATTTGCCATATACGCCATAGACCAACCGGACTGTTCCTTTATGCCGACAACTTCTCGTTTTTCAACCGCAACCTCTGCGGCTTTGTGCAATTCAGGATTGTTATTTCTTGTAATTTCCTTGCCCGGGAAAACGGGATATAAGTGCGATTCATGTCTGTGTTGGTAATTGTCTCTGTAAAATGGATGCATCCATTCTGCCAAGGCACCATCTTCATTCACTTGATACGGCGGAATTTTATTCAACATCTCTCTCCATTTTTCCATTTTTTCCACATACATTCCACAAAGCTGAGCACCTTCCAAAAGATTGGACAAAAGCTCTTTTACAATTGCAAAATCCATGGTTGCGTTTACATTGACTTCTGAATTGCATTTTAAATCGTGCAACACATTTCCGGGTACGTTTTCAGGTGAATTGGAAGGTGACGAAACCAGATATCCATCCTCTCCCACCGAAAGATAATCTTCATAGAAAAGTGCAGTTTCATACATGAACGGAAGTGCTCTTGTTTTTAAGAATTCTGCATCTCTTGTATGCAGATAATAATCAAAATAATGCTGGGCAATCCAGCCTGCACCGCCTGTCCAATGCAAAATATGCGGATACAAAAGCTTATGCAGACCACTCTCGGGCGTGCTCACGGAACAGATGTTAATTCCACGACATTCGAAAAGCTTTTTGGCATTTTCCCGGTAATCGTCCATATGACTTTCCACGTAATTGAATACATTTAGAAGAAGCTCAGGCATATTTCCGCTCAGCGCCTGCCAGTAGATCATTTCAATGTTGACATTAAACATGTTATATGCCCACATTCCATTGTAGTCACCACACCAAAGCCCATACAGATGGCACGGAAGCCCGCCTTCTTTATTGGCGCAAACAAGCAAATATCTGCCAAAGGACCAGAGTTTTTCCGTAAGCTCCTCAGACATTTCCGAATCATACGCATCCATCAGCAGTAGTTCGTTTGCAGTATCGCCTACGCCGTTTCCAAGCTTAAACACGGTTTTCCCAAAAATCTCGTTATGTAACGCAGAGCTGCTTTTAAAAGCTGTATCATAATCCGGTGCATCGCTTAAATCCTGCTCAATTTCTTTAAATTGTTCCAATGCATCGCCATCTACAAATGCTTTGAGCTTAAGCTCAATTTGGCTTGCATCGGTTACGCGAATGCCGTTTTGTTCTACCATAGACTTACCGTCATGCGAAATCTGCAAAACCGCACCATACGGTTCATCCCACTCAGAATGAAAGAATACCGTATTTTCCTTATAGTCGGTAACACCTTCAGGAGGCGTTAAATCACCGATGGTTTGCAGGTCGTGCACCTTCAAATCAAAGAGTGCGTTATATTTTTTCGTTCCTTCTGCCGTAATTTTGCAATAGAAAACATCATTTTCCCTCGATACAAAAGCTCTGCGCTTAAAAAAGGTATCCTCTTCATGCCAGCACACAACCGTCTCGGCAGTATCCATGTTTAAAAAACGTCTGTAATGCTTAAAGGGAGCATGACAGTCGGTCACTATATCTATGTCGCAGAGCGGAAGCGGTTTTCCAAAGGTTTCACCCTTAAACCCCTTTTCCTTCAGTGCCTCCGACAAAACATTTTCTGCTTCTTTGACCTTGTTTTCCGCCAGAAGTGTCCGCATTTTTGTCAATGCTTCGTGCACATCCGGAAGTGGTGCAATTTTTTTATCGCGCCAGAGACGGCTGTGATTCAAAGCAATTATTTCATGCCCTACACCGCCATACACCAGCGCACCAATCTCACCGTTACCAACAGGAAACGCCTCGCGCCAGGCATCTTTATAGCAGGATGCCGGATATTTCATAATCAATTGGTTTCGCATAATCAAACCTCCCCGAAATTAATTGCATTATACAACACAGTTTCTTATTTGTCAATTCATTTTTATTTGTCTTTTTGTTGGGGGTTTCGAAATATACATTGACAAAACACTTTCTGCTATGTATAATAAGAGTATCAAAAAAGAGAAAAAAGGAGCGATTATTATGTTAGCAAAAACACCACCTATGGGATGGAATTCCTGGAACACTTTTGCACGTGATATTGACGAAAATTTAATCAAAGAAATGGCGGATTATCTTGTATCCGAAGGTTATAAGGATGCAGGCTATGAATATCTGGTTATTGATGACTGCTGGGCTGAAAAGCAGCGTGATGCTGACGGAAATTTAGTTCCCAGCCACGAAAAATTCCCCTCCGGCATTAAGGCTGTTGCGGACTATGTACACAGCAAGGGCTTGAAATTCGGTATTTACTCCTGCGCCGGTGTTCGTACCTGTGCAGACTATCCCGGAAGCTTCGGTCACGAATACCAGGATGCAAAGCTGTTTGCAGAATGGGGTGTTGACTTCTTAAAATACGATTTCTGCAACTTCCCTGCAAACGCAGACAACCAGTTGGCTTATGCAACCATGAGCATGGCTCTTAAATCAAGCGGACGCGAAATTCTGTTCTCTGCTTGTAACTGGGGTACAGGCGAGCCTTGGAACTGGATGCGTTCGATTGGTGTACATATGTACCGTTCCACCAGAGATATCTTAGATAATTTCGTATCCTTTAAGGATATTGCAGAAAGCCAGATTCCGAATCTTTCCATGTCTGCACCCTACTGCTTTAATGACCCGGATATGCTTATCGTTGGCATGCACGGCAAAGGTCATGTAGGTATTGAAAACGGCTGCACAGATGAAGAATACAAAACCCACTTTGCACTTTGGGCAATGTTCCATGCGCCTTTGATGATTGGTGCAGACCTTCGCAAGCTCAGCCCCGAAAACAAAGCACTTCTGCTCAACAAGGATTTAATTGCAATCAACCAGGATATTGAAGGCAGACCGCCGCACGAAATCAATAACCTTTACTTTAACACCTACGAAACCCATATTTTCTTCAAACATCTTGCAAACAACGAATTTGCAATCGGCATGTTCAACTTCTCGGATGGCGATAAGGAAGTAACCGCAAATTTTGCAAACGCAGGTCTTCCCTATTATACCGGCATTGGTCTTAAGTTGAAAGATGTGTTTACCGGCGAAGATTTGGGTATTATCAAGGACAGCTACACCAAAACAATTCCTGCACACGGCTGTGCAGTTCTGAAAGGAACATTTGCATTTTGATTCAAACCTGCAAGCAATGTGAAAGAAAACTTTCACACGATGAAAAAGCATTATACAGAAAAATGATTAACAGACAGGCAGAGACTTTTCTTTGCCTGTCCTGTCTTGCTGACTATTTTAAGGTTTCGGAAAAAGCTCTGCAGGAAAAAATTGATTTTTTCAAAGAAATTGGTTGTACTTTATTTTAGTGAGGTATGCATATGAATATTGATAATCTGATAAAACAAAGCATGGAAGTCGTTCGTTCCCATAAATTAGAGCCGGGCGTTTACTGCCGTTGGCTTTGGCAGGACGAAAAAGGGAGCCGAAGACTTGGCATTAACGAATACGGATGTGCGGATGCGGCAAATATTCTCTACACCATTGGTGCTTTCCCAGCAGATGCTGCCGAACGCGAAGCCTCTGTGCGTGCGTTACAGAGCTTGCAGGATGAAAAAACGGGACTTTTCACCGAGGAAACCCATCATTTCATTCATACCACTGCCCATTGTGCGGCAGCGCTGGAGCTTTTTGAAGCAAAGCCTCTTTACAAAATGCACGATTTAAAGCAATATACCACAGTTTCGGGCTTGTATCAGCTGTTAGAAAGCATAGATTATGCCAACAATGCCTGGGACGGCTCGCACGAAGGTGCCGGTATTTATGCAGCTTTGGTGCTGAACGGCGAAGTGGATTTAAATTGGCAGGAAGCCTATTTTAAATGGTTTTTTGAAGAAGCTGACCCCGACACAGGATTCTGGCGAAAGGGCTATGTGGACAAGGGTAATAAACCTCTTTACTACCACTTAGCAGGTACTTTCCATTATCTTTTTAATCATGAATATGCCAAAATGCCTATCCGTTATCCCGAAAAGATGATTGACACCTGCCTTTGGCTTTATAATAACAAAAAAATGGGAAGCGGTTTTCATGAAGCCTGCGATTTCCTCGCAGTAGACTTTATTTACTGCTTAAACCGCGCACTCCGCCAATGCGGACACCGCACAGAAGAAGCCAAAGCAGTTATGCGGGATTTTGCAGAAAAGCATCTGGCGTTTTTAAACAGCTTAGACTGGAAAACCCACGATGGTATCAACGACCTACACCGTCTGTTTGGCGTTTTGTGTTGCTTAGCTGAGCTTCAGCAGGCACTGCCTGGTGAAATCCGCTCCGAAAAGCCTCTTAAACTTGTATTAGACAGACGCCCCTTTATCTAAATAATGCATACAAAAAAAGCCCGGATTTCCGGGCTTTTATTAATTGTTTTATTCGGGTTTGCCTACGATTTTGTTAATCTTATCCTGAATCAAAACTGTAGACAGAAGAGGCATAAAGATGGCGAAGACAAGGCATAGAACAGAAATCTTAAACGATTTGCTGTTTTCTTCACCATATGCTTCAACATTTTCTGCTGTCTTATAAATCCAGTAAACATTATAAAGCGGGAGGAAAATGCAAAGCAACAATTCCTTAACAGGCTTTCTGTCTTCAACAGAAGCAACCTTGTTCAGATTCTTTGTTACATTATAGGTCCAGATCAGATTCCAAATGCCCAAAGTAATAATACTGAAGAAAATGTGTTTTCCAATGCCGTTATATTCTGTAAATACGCAAGGAACAAGAATAAAGGAAATACAAATCATGGTTACAGCATAAAGTGATAAAGCAACGTGCGACAAAGGATTGGAAGAAAAACCGGAAACACCGATTAACACCGTGATAACAGCCGCAATAATTGCAATAACTCTGAATTTAATAAGCTTTTGATACTTGCCGGCAAAAATGACTGCAAACATCGCAATAACCACACCGCTCCAGAGATACGGGCTTGCCAGGAAATCGAAAATAGTATAATTCAATATATCAAAGCTGAAATATGCACGACTATCAGTGCTGATAAACATGTAAAGCAAGGTTGCAAAGCCCATCATAGCACAGGAAAGCATAGCAAGCATTCCGTACTTATTTTTGAAAAGGCAAACCGCAAGACAAATCAATCCTGCCACAACGATAAGCATCATAATCAAAGCCAAAACACCTTCAACAACTGTTGATGTATACATGTCAGAAAGTTGCTTTTGATTGGCTATACAATACGCAAGATTTCCTGGAAGTTCTTCTCTTACAGAATAAAAATCGTCTTCATCTAACTCCAGAGAGTGTGAAGTAGAATAAACTGTCATACCTTCGTCTTCCATAGCTTGTTCAACAAGCTCAATCGCTTTGTCAAACTCCGTCCTCTTCATTTCATCCTTGTAATCGTTCCATTCCAATATGTCAGAAGAACCCCAGTAGTAACTGTAATCATGTTCAAAGTGTGTAAATTTATCAAAGGCTTCAATTTTCTCTTCAAGAGAAGCAATCTCTGCTTCGTTCTCTTTGATTTCCTCACGAATAGCTGTACCAAAGGGATTGGATGCAAAGGTTGTCAAAATTGTAAGAACAGCAACAACAACGAGAAGAAGCGCTAAAAGCTTTCTGACAGCAAAACCAAAACGTTTGAAGGGCACCAAAAGAATGACCAATGTAAGTAAAGCGATGAACAGGAACAAGGAATCCAGGAAGGATAACAAAAGTAAAACAATAACTGCCCATCTGAAATATGTATTCAATTTTGGCAAAATACCGAAGGAAATGAGTGCAAACAACACATAGGTTGCAATATGCAAAAATGTAAAGAAGTCAAAGTACTTGTTTGCAATTGCCGAAACAACAGAAACAAGTGCTAAAGCAGCAAATCCAATCGGCATAAGCTTAAACAGCTTTTTAAACAATACTGACGCCAATACACATGCCCAGGATAACACAAACAATAAGGTTACAATCATTCCCAGAATATTTAACCCATGATTATCAAAATCAAGAATTCGTAAAAATGGAACAAATATCATTTCTGAGAGTAAAACAATTATCACAACCCATGTCCATTTGCCGGCAAAAGCCGTGTCTTCATGAAAGGCAAGATAACCGCAAACAATCGTTGCGATAAAGAAAACCGGCGCGATACTTCTAAAAAGATTGATGTCAATAAAATAATCCATTGCCGACAGGATTAACGTCAGCGCCGCCAGCACAATTGTGCTGATACCAAGTGTTTTTTTGTTCATAAAACATTCTCCTTTTTGTTTTTTTAGAAATTGTTACATCATGTAACTTCTGTATACATCAATTATACGCCCGATTGTACTAAAAGTCAATCTATTTCGACAAAAATTTCCAAAAAAATGAGCATAATATTTATCATGCTCATTTTTCAAATATAAATATCGTTATTTAACAATTTCAAGCTTGGAGACCGACACTTCAAAGGCGGTTCTTTCTTCATAGGTTTCTTCATCCAGCTTCTTTTTGTAAACACGACTCTGAATTCTGCCCCATATTTTCAGATTGGTTCCAACCTCTAAAGTTGCGCAAAACTTTGCATTTCTGCCCCAGGCAATGCACGGAATATAGTCCGATTTGCCGTACTGACGGTTCACAGCCAGTAAAATGTCCGCAATTTCTCTGCCGAAGGGTGTGGTACGGTATGTTGGTGCTTTGCAAACAAAGCCATTTAAGTACACAAAGTTTGGCGAAGCAAAATCGGCAGTCATGGGATACAGATTCTTCGCAAAAACCGTTAAAACAAGCTTACTGCCCTGCCCGCTGTAGTTATTATAAGAGCGGTACTGTCCTTCCACCTGTACCATTTTTCCGGGCGAAATATTCATTTCGTTTAAAAGCCGTTCCGATGCTGTAACAATTATAGTATCCGCGCTTTCGCTCAGGCGCGGTACAAGCAATTCAAACTTAAAAAACTGTTCCCCGTAAATCTCGTGGCTTAGCATTAAGCCGCTTAAAACTTTCCCCTCCAGCTGAACCAGATTATTTGTGTCAATGCATTCCATAACGATCCCCCATTGTTTTAAAAAATACGGCGGCAAACATTCGGTTTGCCGCCGCTTTGTTCTATACTATATGTATGCAAACAATATCGGGAATATACAGATTTTAGAAAAATGTCAGCTGATTGGATTCGCGCATACCGTCAAGACAGCCTTCTGCTTTAAGCACCTCGATGGCTGTTTTGTTTACGCCTGCGCGCACTCTTAAATCGTCAATGGTCATAAATTCACCCTGCTGTCTGGCTTCTACAATTGCAATTGCCGCCGATTCACCAAGACCTGCCAGCGCATTTAACGGAGGCAGAATACCTTCGTCAGTCTTTAGGAATTTCTTCGCATCCGATTTATAAAGGTCTATAGGCACGAAGGTGTAACCACGGCTGTACATTTCGTTACAAACTTCCAGAATGGTTAACGTGTTATTATCCTTTGCCGAAAGCTTTGTTTCGCTGTGACGCATATTATACATGGTCTCTCTGACCTTTTCAACGCCTTTTGTCATAATGGAAGCATCAAATTCATCCGCACGAACTGTAAAATATGCCTGATAAAACGCTTCAGGTCTATGCACTTTAAACCACGCAATTCGGTACGCCATGGTTACATATGCCGCCGCATGGGCTTTGGGGAACATGTAACTGATTTTAAGACAGGAATCGATATACCACTGCGGCACGCCTGCCTCTTCCATATGCGGAATCATATCCATATGCTGTTTCAGCTTACCCTTACGGGTAAATTCCATAATATCAAACGCAGTCTTATTTTCCACACCCCATCGAATCAGCTCGGTCATAATATCGTCACGGGTACAGATAACCTCTTTCAGAGAAGCTGTTCCTGCTTTAACCAAATCCTGTGCGTTATTCAGCCACACATTTGTACCGTGTGACAAACCTGAAATACGAACCAATTCCGAAAAAGTTGTGGGTTTTGTATCCACAAGCATCTGACGAACAAAGTTTGTACCAAATTCGGGGATTGCATAAGTACCAACCACGTCAAGCATATGGTCGCCTTCTAAGAATTCAGGTTTGTACTTTAATGCCTCCGTAGAAGTAAACAAGCTCATAACACCCGGGTCATCCAATGGAATGGTTGTAACATCAACGCCCGTTAAGTCGGACAACATACGAAGCACGGTCGGGTCATCACGACCTAAAATATCAAATTTTAGCAACGTACCCTTCATCTTACCGTAATCGAAATGGGTTGTGATAAAATTACAATCCTTTTTATCCGCCGGACGGTTAATGGGACAAAAGTCCAAAATATCCATGTCTGCAGGTACAACAACCATGCCCCCGGGATGCTGACCGGTGGTTTTCTTAACGCCTTCGCACCCCATTTTCAGCCGGTTCTTCTCAGCGTTACTTGCGGTTTTCTTGCGCTCTTCCAGGTATTTTAAAACATACCCGTATGCAGTTTTTTCCGCAAGGCCGGAAATGGTACCTGCTTTAAACACATGGTCTTCACCAAATATTTTTTCGGTATATCTGTGGGATTCCGATTGATACTCACCCGAGAAGTTCAAGTCAATATCAGGGTCCTTATCCCCATAAAATCCAAGAAAGGTTTCAAACGGGATATCGTGTCCGTCTTTATAAAACTGTGTTCCGCATTTCGGGCAAGCCTTATCGGGCAAGTCCATACCGCACCCCACAGAGCCGTCCTCAATCCACTCAACATTTTTACAATTCGGACAGATATAATGCGGAATCAGCGAATTTACTTCGGTGATTTTCATTAAGAATGCAACAAAAGAAGAACCAACAGAGCCTCTTGAACCTACCAGATAGCCATGATCTAACGAATCCCACACCAGCTTCTGCGCAATAACATACATCACCGAAAAACCGTTGTCAATGATGGAATGGAATTCCTTTTCCATTCTTTCGCGAACCAATGGTGGCAAATCCTCACCGTAAATTTCTTTGGCGCGTGCCTCTGAAATGTTTCGAACATCATCCTCTGCCCCTTCAATGCTCGGTGCATAAGTATTCTTCGGAATCGGATGCAAGTCATCCTCCACCATATCCGCAATCATATTCGGATATTCAATAACTGCTTTGTAACGGGTTTCATCGTCAAGATAAGTAAATTCGTCCAGCATTTCGTTGGTGTTTCTGAAGAATAGCGGTGCCTGATTGTCCGCGTCATCATACCCTTGACCTGCCTGAATAATGGAGCGGTAAATGCTGTCCTCGGGGTCTAAGAAATGAGCGTCACAGGTTGCAACATAGGGCTTACCAAGCTCTTTTGCAAGGTCTACAATTAGTTTGTTGTGTCCCATTAATTCTTCGATGCTGTTCACAATTCCCTTATCCAGCATAAAACGGTTATTGCCAAGGGGCTGAATTTCCAGATAATCATAAAAATCAGCAATTTTTTTCAGTTGTTCTTTGGGCTTTCCGTCTAAAATCGCACGGTATAACTCACCTGCTTCGCAGGCAGAGCCTAAAATCAAGCCTTCCCGGTTGCGCTCTAAAATACTTCTGGGCACTCGCGGACGGCGATGGAAATAATTGATGTGTGATTCCGAGATGATACGGAACAGATTTTTCATACCATCCTGATTTTTAACCAGAATAATGGCATGATATGTTTTTTCTTTGGTGTAATCAAAAGAAGCGATGCGCTCATTTAGTTCACTGACACGCTTGATATTTTCATTTTTAAGCTGTTCGCAGAATTTTAAGAAAATCTGACCACAGGTGTTGGCATCATCATTTGCGCGATGGTGGCTTCCCATGTCGATTTTATATCTGCCGGCAACTGCATCCAACGTATATTTCGTATGCTGTTTATCCATGCATCTTGCCATAACCAGTGTATCAATAGATGCATTTTCAAACTTCAGATTCCGTTTATTGCAGGCGTAGGAAATAAACCCGCAATCAAAGGGTGCGTTATGTGCAATCAAAGGATGGTTACCGATAAAATCTAAGAACTTAGGTAACACCTCGTCCAGAGAAGGCTGTCCTGCCAGCATTTCATTGGTAATGCCTGTTAAATTGGTGGTAAACTCGGAAATTTCAAAGCCCGGGTCTACAAACATATCAAACTCATCAACCACAGCACCGTTTTCGATTTTCACAGCGCCGATTTCAATGATTTCGGAATTTAAGGGACTTAATCCCGTGGTTTCAATATCAAAGGCAACAAATGTGCCATCAAAAATCTGATCGCACTCCCCGTCTACGATTTTTATGCTGTCATCAATCAGATAGCATTCCATGCCGTATATGATTTTAATTCCGTATTTTCCGCCTGCATCATACGCATCCGGGAAAGACTGGGCAACACCGTGGTCAGTAATAGCGATTGCCTTATGTCCCCATTTTGCCGCGCGTTTTACCGCATCCTCTGCTTCAATGACCGCATCCATGGCACTCATCTTGGTATGTAAGTGCAGTTCCACACGTTTTTCAGGCGCATCATCTTTCTTTTCAGGCAATTTTATTTCCTGAATCGCGGTTGCCATCATGGTTACTTCATGGTCAAACTGGTCGTAACGGGCATCCCCGAATACACGCACCGACACACCTTTTTTCACTCTGTCCATCACATCTAAATTGTTCTTTTTTGGATCTAAGAACATTTTAACGGTAATAGACGAGGTTTTATCAGTCATATCAAAACGGAAAATGATTTTTCCTGTCTTGGTTTCCATGGAATCGGTGCCGAATACAGTTCCTTCGACCGTAACCCTGCCGTAATATTCATCAATATTTGCAATTTTCTCAATCGGACCATCCGGTGCTTTTTTGCCGTATATCAAATCCGTTTTAGGTTTTTCTTCTCCGCTTGGTGCATTGCCTGCAGGTTTTGCAGTTACTGCCGGCATTTCCACAACAATCGGTTCAGGTGCTGTGAACTTAAAAGAAAAATCTATATTTTCAATGCCGTAAACCGAACGAACTTCATCTGAAAACGCTTGCTGTACCTCTTCCGAAATGCGAAAAGGCAACACAATATCCGCAGAGAGATAGTTTTCTCCGCGTTTCATAACAACGTTTTCGATTTCCGCCGCCACAAATTCGGCATTGGGTATAATCGCTTTAAATACATCTAAAAATTTCATTTTATCTCCTATGTTTACATTTTTTCGATTTCCTTAAGTAATGTTTCGATAACTTTGTCGAACGAAACACGTCCTACAATTTCGCCTTTTTTGAAGAGAATGCACTCTTCTTTACCACCGGCAACACCAATATCGGCTTCCTTTGCCTCGCCGGGGCCGTTGACTACACATCCCATAACTGCAACCGTAATATCCTTATTGATTGCTTTAAGCTTGGGTTCCAACGCATTAACAATGTCAATCAAGGGATAACAGCATCTTCCGCAGGTCGGACAGGAAATTAAGGTTACGCCTCCCTCTAATCTGCCACACGCCTTTAAAATTTCTTTCGCCGCATAGATTTCCCGAACCGAGTCAGCGGTTAGTGAAACACGCATGGTATCACCAATTCCTTCGTTTAAAAGCGTTCCGAGTCCTACACTGGATTTAATCAGACCGCCGTATTCAGTTCCTGCTTCTGTTACACCGATATGTAATGGACAGTCTGTGAGTGCGTGAATTTTTCTGTATGCTTCAACCGTTTGCATAACCGAAGAGGATTTAAGAGAAATCACGATATTTTCCATGCCGTATTTTTCTAAGGTTTTTATTTCTTTCAAACCGCTCTCTACCATTGCATCGGCACAAGGCGCTCCATATTTTGCTAAAATTTCTTTGTCTAAAGAACCGCCGTTTACCCCGATGCGAATAGGTATGTTTTTTTGGATCGCTTTTTCCGCAACTGCTTTCACGCGTGCTTCATCTCCAATATTTCCGGGATTAATGCGCACCTTATCCACACCACGCTCCATGCATTCAATTGCAACACGATAATCAAAATGAATGTCAGCCACCAGAGGAATAACTATCTGTTCTTTAATTTTATCAATTACGCGCGCTGCTTCCATATCAGGAACGGTTACACGCACGATATCACAGCCTGCAGTCTGCAATGCTTTAATTTGTTCAACCGTTGCCGATACATCTGCCGTCTTTGTGGTGGTCATAGATTGAACAAGTACCGGATTTCCGCCACCTATTACGCGGTTACCAATGGAAACTTTTCTGGTCATTTTTACTTCTCCTATCCGAAAATTCTGCCTACATCGTTAAAGGTAACAATCAACATCAGCAATAACAATAAAAACATACCTGTCGCATGAAAGCCTGCTTCAATATTTTCAGGCACTTTTCTGCGGATAATCATAGAAATCAGCACGAACAAAATGCGTCCGCCGTCTAAAGCAGGAATGGGTAACAAATTAAAAAGCCCGAGGTTGATGGTAATCAGCGCCACAATATAAAGCAAGTCCGTAAAACCGCTTTTTGCCGCTTTACCCACCTCATTTACAATGCCAACAGGACCTGAAGCATCTTCGAGGGATGCACCGCCTGAAATAAGCTGCCACAAGCCATCCAGTACAATTTTACCCATAAAAAATTCCATATAAAAAGAATTTTTAACTGTCGTTAGAAACGTGTTGTCAGGAGCAGCTGCCGTAAACCCTAAATACGCCTGCCCTTCGCTTTCGTAGGGCTTAAAATTCTGAATTACAATCTCTTTTCCATCCCGTTCAACCGTTAAATCAAAGGGCTTATTTCCGTTTTTCAGAAAGAAAAATTTCAAATCTGGATAAATATTGATTTTTGTGCTGTTCATTTTCACAACGCGGTCACCGGGCTGAAGGTTTGCAGAGTACGCGGGCGTATTTTCAAGCACCTCATGCACAACAGGCTCCGCAACTTTGTCCTGACCGCCGTAAAAGCAAAGCAACACCACAAATCCCAACACCAGATTCATAATGGCGCCCGACGCCAAAACCCAGAGCTTTTGCCAGTTTTTTGCGTTACAAAAGGCTCTTTCGTCAGTGCTTTCACCGTTTTCCCCTTCCAGATTACAAAAACCGCCAATGGGAAGCAAGCGCAAAGAATATTTTGTTTCCTTGCCCTGCCAAGATAAAAGCTTTGGCCCCATGCCGATAGCAAACTCATGCACAAGTATACCGCTTGCCTTTGCCGCCACAAGATGCCCTGCCTCGTGCACGCCAATCATCACGCCAAAAACTATCAATGCTATAAGAATTGTCACTTTTTAACCTCCAATTTGACGGATTACAGCTTCTCTGGCTGCCCAGTCTGCCTCTTCAATATCAGATAATGTGTAGTTTTTAACTGATTTATACATCTGCATTGCGTTTTCAATCAATGCAGGAATATCCAAAAATCCGATTTTTTCATGTAAAAACAAATCCACCGCTGCCTCGTTTGCGCCGTTCATAAAGCATGGCATTGTACCACCGGCTTTAAGTGCTTCTTTTGCAAGGCGCAGACACGGAAAAGCCTCTTCATCCGGCTGATAAAACGAAAGATTCGGATGCTTTAAAAAATCAAACGGTGCCTCGTTTACCGTTTCTCTTTCGGGGTAAAACAGAGCAACCGAAATAGGAAGCTTCATATCCGGCTCACCCATCTGTGCAAGCACAGAGCCGTCGGTAAGCTCAATCAAGGAATGGATAATGCTCTCCCTATGCACCACCACATCTATTTTTTCCACATCCATATCAAATAACCATTTGGCTTCGATAATCTCTAACCCCTTGTTCATCATGGTTGCAGAATCAATGGTAATTTTTTGTCCCATAGACCAGTTCGGATGTTTTAATGCATCCTGCAAAGATACGTCTTTAAGTTGTTCCTTTTTTCTGCCGAAAAACGGACCGCCCGAAGCTGTTAAAATCAACCGACGGGGTTTGTGTCCACATTCTAAGCATTGAAAAATCGCGCTGTGCTCACTGTCCACAGGTAAAAGCTTTACGCCCTTTTCCCGAATACGATCAGTTACATACTGCCCTGCCGTTACTAAAGTTTCTTTGTTGGCAAGCGCAATATCATTCCCTGCTTCAATGGCAGCTAAAGTCGGCTTTAAGCCGGAGATACCAACTGTTGAGGAAACCACAATGTCATTTTCGGGCATTGCTGCCACCTCGCACATGCCTTCCACACCACAAAGCACCTTTGTATCGGTATCAGAAAGTGCAACTTTTAAAGCGTTATATTTAGATTCGTTTGCCACCGCAACAAATTTAGGAGCAAAACATCTCGTTTGCTCCTCTAAAAGTTTTATATTGCTGTGACCTGTAATGGCATTAACCCGAAATTTATCTTTATTCCGGGCAATAACCTCTAATGTCTGGGTACCGATTGAACCGGTAGACCCCAATACAGTTATATTCTTCACAAAATCACCTTATCCCAAAATAGGTAAATGTTTTACAAAATAATAAACCAGCGGTGCAATGAAAATAATGCTGTCTAAGCGATCCATAATGCCACCGTGACCGGGCAAAAGATGTCCGTAATCCTTGATTTCATACTGGCGCTTAATCATAGAAGCCGCAAGGTCACCAATTTCGGAAAGAATGCCCGAAACAGCACCTAAAATCACAAGATTTACATAGTTTACCTGCGCGGAAAAAGCAAACTGCATCACAAGACCGAAGCCTGCAAAGCATAAAATTGCACCTAAGAAGCCACCCACAGCGCCCTCAACGGTCTTTTTTGGGCTGATGTTCGGGCAAAGCTTGTGCTTACCCGTAAATACACCGACAAAATAAGCAAAAATGTCTGTACCGCACGCCCCTAAAAGCACCAGGAAAATCAGGTACTGTCCAAAGGGTAACTTCCTTACAAGCACGATATGGAGCATGGTAAACACAATGTAAACCAACATGAATGCGGAAAGTGTCACTTTGGAAAACGCTATTGTATTGTCTGATTTAAGCATTGCCAAAAACAGTAATACTACATACAAAAACAGTAATGCCGGCATCCATTCAACCGGAATCCACTTGTATGCAAAAATTGTAACAGCGTAAATAAAGTTTAGCACCATCAAAGAAATATTCTTATGTAAGTCAAGCGCCTTGTACATTTCAAACAAGCCGTAAAGTGTAACAAGCCCCACTGCAACATGCAGTACATTCACCGGTGACAAAAGCAGTAGAATAACTACAAGTGCACCAATCACACCGGTTATGATTCTCTGTTTCATAACAAAAACTCTCCTAAATTACTTGTTCAATCCGCCGTATCTTCTGTCGCGCTTCTGATAAGACGCAATCGCCTGAAGCAAATCGTCGGTTGAAAATTCCGGCCAAAGCACATCGGTAAAATAGTACTCAGAATATGCAGACTGCCAAAGCAGGAAATTGCTGGTACGAAGCTCACCACCGGTGCGGATAATCAGTTCAGGGTCATCCACATAGGAGGTATACATAAGAGAAGACATAAATTCTTCAGTAATGTCTTCTGCCTTCAGTTCCCCCTTTGCACAAAGCTCTGCCGCTTTACGGGTCGCCTTTACAATTTCATCTCTTCCGCCATAACCAAGTGCGATGTTAAGCTCGAAGGTTGCATTCTTTGTTTCCTCTTCGATGACAGCCATTTTTTTGCGCAATGCTTCGTCAAATCCGGAGAGGTCGCCGATTACACGGATGCGCAGGTCATTATCGCCAATCTGGTTTTTCCAGTCGCCCAAATAGAAGCTCAAAAGCTTCATAATACCCGAAACCTCTAATGTGGGCCGCTTCCAGTTTTCGGTGGAAAAGGCGTAAACCGTCATATGCTTTACGCCTATATCACTGGCAAACTTGGAAATGGTTTTTAAATTTTCTGCACCCTCTTTATGACCCATAGTACGGGGAAGCCCCTTTTTCTGAGCATAACGACCATTCCCATCCATAATGATGCCAATATGGTTGGGAATATTTAAAGTATCGATATCATATTTCAAGAATTTCAGCTTCCTTTGCTTTTACAATTTTATCAATCTCTTTGATTGCATTGTCGGTCAGTTCCTGAACGTCTTTTTCGATATTTTTCAAATCATCTTCTGTAATTTCGCTGTTCTTCTGCTGTTTTTTAAAGCCTTCCAGCGCATCACGGCGGATAGAACGAATTGCAACCTTGGTCTCTTCACCTGTCTTGGAAAGACCTTTTACGATTTCTTTTCTTCTTTCTTCGGTGAGCGGCGGGAAAGATAAGCGGATAACCTTACCATCGTTGGTAGGCGTAATACCGATATCGGAAGCTAAGATTGCCTTTTCAAGATCTTTTAAAATAGAAACATCCCACGGCTGAATCATAAGTGTTCTCGGTTCGGGAACAGAAACAGTACCAATCTGCGGAACAGGTGTTGCCGCACCGTAATAATCAACAGTGATTTTGTTTAATACAGCAGGATTTGCTCTGCCTGCGCGGATAGCCGCGAATTCATTTTTGAGCACATTAATGCTCTTGTCCATTTTTGTCTGAATTTCCTGGTAATTACCTTTCATAATTCATTTCCCCCTTAAAATTTAAGAATTGGTAACAATTGTACCGATTTTTTCGCCTTTTGCAGCTCTGATAATATTGTATGTATCTTCCAGTCCGAACACGTGAATCGGAATATTGTTGTCCATGCAAAGAGAGGTTGCGGTAGAATCCATAACCTGCAGTCTGTGATTTAAAACATCGATAAAGGAAAGTGCATCATAGCGCTTTGCATCAGGATTTACATTCGGGTCGCTGTCATATACGCCATCCACCTTCTTCGCCAGAAGAATGATTTCAGCTTCAATTTCAGCGGCACGAAGAGCTGCGGCTGTATCTGTAGAGAAGAACGGATTACCGCTGCCACATGCAAAGATAACCACTCTGCCTTTTTCCAAATGACGCATTGCACGTCCTCTGATATAAGGTTCTGCAATCTGACGCATTTCAATGGCAGACTGTACGCGAACTTCCACGCCTTTGCTTTCCAGAGAATCCGCGAGCGCCAACGCATTGATTACAGTTGCAAGCATCCCCATATGGTCGGCTCTTGTCTGATCCATACCCTTGTTTTTGCCGGTTCTGCCACGCCAGAAGTTACCGCCACCAACAACGACACCAACCTCAACGCCCATTTCCATGCAATTTTTTATCTGTTCACAAATGGAACTGATTACATCCTGATTTAAACCGAAACCGGTTTCGCCGGCTAAAGCTTCGCCACTGACTTTTAGAATGACTCTCTTATACTTTGGTTTATCCATTTTAATACTCCGTTTCCGCTTCAAAAAGCTGATTATTTAGCGCAGATCGTTTAAAGCCCGTTGCATCTCTTTTTCGGTGTTACACGCATTGATTGCAACCTTTGCCTGTGCCGCACCGTACATACCTTTTATATACCAGCACATGTGCTTTCTCGCTTCACGAACTGCAATTGCTTCGCTTTTATGTTCTACAATATAGGCTAAATGCCGAATTGCTGTATCCAAAATTTCGTCTTTTGTATATTCTCTGTCCGAAAAAATGAACGGATTCCCTTGCGCACCGCGGGCTACCATGACTCCATCACAGCCGGTCTCGTTTTTTGCACGTTCTATTGCTTCCTTATCCCAGATATCTCCGCTTAAGATTACGGGAATTCCAAGGGTTTCCTTCACCTGACGGACAATATCCCAGTCTGCAACACCTGCATAAAACTGTTCCCTAGTTCTGCCATGCACCGTAACTGCATCTGCACCGCTTTCCTCTGCCATTTTTGCAAAAGAGAGAGCGTTTTTGGTTTCTGCACTCCAACCGGAACGAAACTTCACCGTAAGAGGCAATTCTGTCGCCTTACGCACCGCTTCAATGACCTTTGAAGCCTTTGTTTCGTCCTGCATAAGCGCAGAGCCATCTCCATTTTTTACGATTTTAGGTGCCGGACATCCCATGTTGATATCTAAAATATCCGCAATTTCCATGTCGGTGATGCGCTTTGCCGCCTCTGCCATGATTTCCGGCTCATTACCAAAAATCTGGACAGTAAAACATTTTTCCGTTTCATGTTTTGGAAGCAGAGTCACCGTTTTTTTATCCTGATAGTGCATAGCGCGCGCCGAAATCATTTCGCTGGTTGTGTTTTTACAGCCAAGCTCCACACAAATTCTGCGAAAGGGCAAATCGGTAACACCTGCCATGGGCGCTAAAATCACGTCCGAGGCAAGTGTTAAATTTTTAATTTTGAGCATTATTCACCAATGGTTTCAAGATACTCATTGATTGCATTAACCAATTTATCGCAATCTACACCGTGAACTGCGCAAGCCTGTTCAATGCTTTCACCGCTTGCAGAGGGGCAACCCAGGCAATGCATACCGATGTTTAAGAAGAACGGTGCCGTGCCGGGATCAATTTTTAAAACATCCATGATAATTGTGTCTTTTGTTACTTTTGCCATAATAAACAACTCCTTATATAAAATATTATTTTACAAGTACAATTGCAGGGAAATCTTCCACATACAGTTTTCTTAACGCTTCCGCGCCTAAATCCTCGTAGGCAATGATTTCCTGCGATTTAATAGATTTGGCAAGCAGAGCACCTGTACCGCCTGTTGCACCAAGATAAACCGCACCGTTATTGGAAATGGATGCGAGCACCTCTTCGGAGCGCTCCCCTTTCCCAATCATGCAGCTTAACCCCAAATCTAAAAGAGTTGGTGCGTAAGCGTCCATACGACAGCTTGTGGTCGGTCCGCACGAGCCGATAACCTGTCCCGGCTTGTTCGGACATGGACCTGCATAATAAATCGTCTGATTTTTCACCTCAAAAGGGAGATTATCTCCCTTTTGAAGTGCTTCAATCATCCGTTTGTGCGCTGCATCTCTTGCCATATAAATATACCCGGTAATCAGAACTTTCATACCGTATTTAAGCCCCTTGATGTCTTCCTTTGTAATCGGGGTATTAAGCTTTACTGTTTTCATGATGCTTCCTTTAAAGTCTTTCAATGGTGATGGTCACTGCTTCACCGTTGATATTCCAGTCCTTGGTATAACCCTTGCAAGCTTCCATTGCATCACAAAGGGTTTCTGAAGAGATTTCTTCTTTGTTGCTTTCAATGATACCTAAAATCTTTTCAGAGCCTTCTGCATAAAGCTTAATGTGATTCTGTACGTCAAAATCAGCTTCCTTACGCATGGTCTGGATTTTGCTGATAATTTCACGAACAAAGCCCTCTTCAATCAGCTCAGGTGTGAGATTTGTATCCAAAATTACAGTTACATCTCTGTCAGTTTCAGAATACAAGCCTTCTTTTTGAACGGTTTCGATAAGCAAATCCTCTTTGGAAAGAGCTACCGGTGCGCCGTCAATTTCAAAAGTGAATAATTCATCCGCATTCAATTTTTCCATTGCAGCTGCGGTATCGCAAGATGCAAGGTATGCACTGATTTTACCCAAGATTTTACCATATTTCGGACCTAAAGTTCTAAGCTGCGGCTTAAACTTATAAGCAACCAGAGAGTCTACAGAATCCACAAATTCCAGTTCCTTAACATTTAATTCTTCTAAAACAATGTCAAAGTACTCTGCATCCAGAGCTTCGGGTGCCTGCGCATACATTTTCGGCAAAGGCTGACGGTTTTTGGAGTTTGCGGTATTTCTTGCCGCACGACCTGCAACAACCAGCTTTAATACCAAATCCATGTTTGCTTCCAGCTTTTCGTCTACGAAATCCGCGTTGTATACAGGATAATCACAGAAATGAATGCTCTCGGGAGCAGCTGCATCGTTTGTACGAACCAGATTCTGATAAATTTCTTCTGTCATAAACGGAACATAAGGTGCACACAGCTTGCAAAGCTCAGCAAGTACGGTATACAAAGTCATGTATGCATTAATCTTATCCTGAGGCATATCCTTTTGCCAGAAACGTTCACGGCAACGACGAACATACCAGTTGGAAAGTTCATCTGCAAACGCCTGAATGGAACGGGCAGATTCGGTAATACGATAGTTTTCCAAATCGGTATCCACCTTGTTGATTAAGGTATGCAATTTAGACAAAATCCATTTATCCATAACCGCAAGCTTATCATATTCAAGGGAATACTTGGTCGGATCAAAGTTATCAATATCTGCATAAAGAATATAGAATGCATAGGTGTTCCAAAGTGTACCCATGAACTTTCTCTGTCCTTCGTTTACCGCATCTTCATGGAAACGGTTCGGAATCCACGGGAAGCTGGAGGTATAGAAGTACCAGCGAACCGCATCAGCACCCTGATTGCTAAGAACAACCCAGGGGTCAACAACGTTGCCCTTGTGCTTACTCATCTTCTGACCATACTTATCCTGAACGTGACCTAAAACGATAACATTCTTATAAGGCGACTTATCAAACAATAAAGTAGAAATTGCCATAAGTGTGTAGAACCAGCCACGGGTCTGGTCAATGGCTTCAGAGATGAAGTCAGCCGGGAAGTTCTGGTCAAAAATTTCTTTGTTTTCAAAGGGATAGTGCCACTGTGCAAAAGGCATGGAGCCTGAGTCAAACCAGCAGTCAATTACTTCGGTTACACGGGTCATCTTGCCACCGCATTCGGGACAATTCAGATGTACCGCATCAATGTAGGGACGGTGCAGTTCAATTTCATCCGGGCAGTCATCCGACATAGCCTTTAATTCTTCGATACTGCCGATGGTATGTCTGTGACCGCATTCACATTCCCAGATCGGAAGCGGTGTACCCCAGTAACGCTCACGGGAAATACTCCAGTCAATTACATTTTCAAGGAAGTTACCGAATCTACCGTTTTTGATGTTGTCCGGCATCCAGTTAACCGTCTGGTTGTTTTTCAGAAGCTGCTCACGAACAGCCGTCATTTTAATAAACCAGGATTCTCTTGCATAGTAAAGAAGCGGTGTATCGCATCTCCAGCAGAACGGATAAGAGTGTGTAAACGGAACTGCCTGATACAAAAGACCTCTTTCTTTGAGTTCTTCGATTACCAAGGGGTCAGCATCCTTTACGAACATACCCTCATATTTACCGGTACCTTCCACAAACTTACCTTCTGTGTTTACAAGCTGTACAAAAGGCAAATCGTTATCACGACCCACACGGGCGTCATCTTCACCAAATGCAGGTGCGATATGTACGATACCCGAGCCGTCGGTGGTGGTTACATAGTTATCTGCCACAATGAAATGGCATTTTTGTTTGGTCTTCGCAAAATCAAAGAGCGGTTCATATTCCACGCCTTTGAGGTCTGTACCTGTCATTTCTTCTAAAATTTCCACTTCAGAACCCAGAACGGACGGTACAAGTACCTTTGCCATAATATAAGTTAAACCTTCAAACTTAACCTTTACATAGGTTTCGTCAGGATTTACAGCAAGTGCTACGTTAGACGGAAGTGTCCAGGGTGTGGTTGTCCACGCTAAGAAATATGCATCCTGGTCTTTAATTTTAAAGCGTGCGAATACAGACACCTCTTCGACATCCTTATAGCCCTGTGCTACTTCGTGGCTGGAAAGTGCAGTACCGCAACGGGGGCAATACGGAACAATCTTATGACCTTTATAAAGCAGGTCTTTATCCCAGATTTGCTTTAATGCCCACCATACGGATTCGATGTATTCGTTGTGATAGGTTACATACGGGTCATCCATGTCCGCCCAGAAGCCTACACGGTCACTCATTTCCTTCCAGAGACTTTCGTATTTCCAAACGCTTTTTTTGCATTCTTCTACAAAAGGCTCAACGCCGTATTTTTCAATCTGCGGTTTGCCGTCAATACCGAGAAGCTTTTCGACCTCCAGTTCAACCGGCAAGCCATGGGTATCCCAGCCCGCTTTACGCAATACACGGTACCCTTTCATGGTTTTATAGCGTGGTACGATATCCTTCATAACGCGGGTTAAAATGTGGCCGATATGCGGTTTACCGTTTGCGGTCGGGGGTCCGTCATAGAAGGTAAACACAGGTGCACCCTCGGGACGGGTACTGCGCTGGAAAACCTTTTTATCCTGCCAGAATTTAATAATATCATGTTCTCTCTCTTCAAAGTTCAAACCGGTTGGTACTTTTTTATACACGATTTTTACCTCCGTTAAATTGTTATTCATTCTATTTTACTCTATTTTTGCTCATTTGTAAAGGTTTTTTAGCAAATTTCTGTCATATTTTCTAAAAATAAACCGTCGCGGTTTATCCGGACACATTCCATCTCAAAATCAGGGATGTATTTTTTAAGTGCATCCAGCACAACCGTCGCTTTTAAGCTTGCGCCGTCTGCACAGGACAAAACAAGAAGCATGTCCAAAATCTTGCCGTTTACAGAAGCCTCTGCATTTGCAATAGAGGGCTTGATGTCCGTTTCCGCAATTCCCTTTTTGGTTTTCTTGTCCACCAAAATTTCGGATTGATTCAAAACGGCTTCAATCTTTTTCTTAAGCTCCGGAATTTCCTTCTTCAGTTCCACATAAACCGTATAGGCTGCAAGCTGTAAGCAACTGGTTTTCTGTTGCGGTTCGGAAGCTTCGGAAATTCGTATATCAGGCGGCAGCGCTTCGTTCAACCGTCCGCAAAGCTCTGCAAACGAAAGCTTCTCATCCAGTTCAATATCCATGTATTCTTTTGTACCCGTGACCCCTAAAGGCAACGGAAAACCGATAGATATCTTCTGGTGCGGATTAAAGCCCTGGGAATAGGATATCGGAAGTTCTGCGCGTTTAAACGCTCGCTGAAACATGCGCATCAAATCCAGGTGTGACACATATTTTGCGTAGCCTGTTTTAGAAAAAGTCAATCGGTATTTATACACAGTGTCCACCTCCCAGCGCAATTGCACCGCATCCGGTACAGCCCTTTCGGCAATCGGGAGTTGTAATTCCCTGCTCTGCCTTTTCTCTTTCCCGTTTTAAAAACGCTTCACTTACGCCTACATCAATATGTGACCAGGGCAAAATTTCATCAAATTCACGCTTACGGGTTGCATAAAAATCAGGGTCAACACCACAAGCCTTAAACACATCCATCCATCGTTCAAAGCTAAAGGTTTCATCCCAACCATCAAATTTACAACCCATTTCATGTGCCTTTAAAAGCACTTTGCAAAGATTTCTGTCACCGCGTGCAAACACCGCTTCCAGATAAGACACTTTGCTTTCATGCCAGTTGTATACAATCTGACGCTTACGGATAGAGTGCTTTAAATTCTGCTGTTTTTCCACAACAGATGCTATTTTCTCCTGAGGATCCCACTGGAAAGGCGTAAAGGGCTTCGGTACAAAAACAGACGTGGAAACCGTAACTTTCACACCACGGTTTTTGCCCTTTGGCACGCAATTATAATAACAATCCACAACCTTTTCTGCAAGTTCTCCGATGCCCATAACATCTTCCATAGTTTCAGTAGGCAAACCCATCATAAAATAAAGCTTTACCGTATTCCAACCATTGGAAAATGCCAAGGCTGAGGAATTCATCAGGTCGTTTTCGGTAACGCCTTTGTTAATAACATCTCTCAAACGCTGTGTACCGGCTTCCGGTGCAAAGGTAAGACCTGTTTTGCGAACCGCCTGCACCTTTTTCATTAAGTCCATAGAGAAGTTGTCCACCCGAAGAGACGGCAAGGAAAGGCTTACCTTTTTTTCCTGTGTCACTTCTAAAAGACGGGACATCATTTCTTCCAGCTTCGAATAATCACTTGTACTCAATGATGAAAGGGACATTTCATCATATCCTGTATTTTTTATAAGCTTTTCCGCAAGCTCTGTGATACGGTCAACCGATTTTTCCCGAACGGGTCTGTAAATCATGCCTGCCTGACAGAAGCGACACCCACGGGTACAGCCACGGAAAATTTCAAGCATGATTCTGTCGTGCACAATCTCTGTAAACGGAACTACAAGCGTTTCGGGATAATATGCCTTTGACATGTCGTGAATGATACGCTTTTGCGGTCTATCTGCCGCAAAATCACGGTTCTTTGCAATTTTTTCCACCGTTCCGTCCGCATGATAAGTCACGTCATAATATTTTGGTACATAGATACCGTCAAGCTTTGCAATACGTTCCAAAAAAGTTTCACGTTCTTCGCCATTGTTTTTCCATTCAACGTATTGGTCAATGACTTCATTGAAAATTTCTTCGCCCTCACCGAGCATGACAAAATCCACAAAATCTGCTAACGGCTCAGAATTATATGAGCAGGGACCGCCCACACAAACAAAGGGGCCGTCTGTTCGCTCCTTTGAAAGAAGCGGAATATTTGCTAAATCCAGCATATTCAAAACATTGGTGTAGCACATTTCGTACTGCAGTGTAAAGCCCACCAGATCAAAATCGGAAACCGCTTTTTTATTTTCAAGAGAATACAGCGGAATATTATGCGAACGCATCTTTTCTTCCATGTCAATCCATGGTGCAAACACACGTTCACAAAGACTATCCTCCCGTTCATTAATCATATGGTATAAAATCTTCATACCCAAATGAGACATACCGATTTCGTAAGTATCCGGAAAACAAAAAGCCACTTTGCAGGAAGCTTTATCAAAATCCTTTACTATGCTTCCCATTTCGCCGCCGATATAGCGGGCAGGCTTTTGTACATCCAGTAAAAATTTTTCTATATCTTCGATTCGCATTTGTACCTCCGGTCATACACTATTATACAGTATCTATTGTACTACAAAACGTATCATTTTGCAATTGTTTTTGTAAAATTTCAGCAAAATTAATTTCATAGCCGAAATTCGCCATCGCTTCCATAACCTGACGCAATGTCACAGACCCTAAAAAGGCACATTTTCCATCCAGTATATCGAACATAACCTCTCCTGCTTTGGAATTGAATTTCAATACACGGTTTGCTTTAGTTTCCGCAAAAACCGCGTAATGGGTGATTTTTTGAATTTCACGACGGCTACCAAAAGATAAAATTCGCGGTTCTTTTTCACTACATGCCAAAAAGATCGCAATGATAAGAACAGAAAAATTCACACCTGTTTTATAAAACAGTACTACCCCAATACCAAACAATAGAACTGTTAAAATCAATGCTGTTACATGCATGATGCGGATGGCTTTTTCTTTTCCCACCTCTTCTGTGAGAATAGCTTTAAGTATCCTTCCCCCATCTAATGGCAAAACCGGCAATAGATTGATGAGAAACATAAATAAATTGGACAACATAAACAGCTCATTTTGCCAAAAAAACTGCACACCAAGCAACAAAAGATTTGTCAAAGGTCCTGCCAACGCCGTCAGGCATTCAGCCCGTTCATTTTTAAAAGGTTCTGCTTCCATACAAACGCCCCAGGGCATAAAGCTGACTCTCAAAACGGCTGTACCCGTAAGATGTGCTGCCAGAATATGTCCGCATTCATGTAAAAATGCTACGGCAAAAACCAAACAAACTTCAACTCCGATACCCATGCAGAAGCTTAAAAAAAGCAGGCATAAAAAAAGAGGATTCATGTACATACGCATCAATCCCCTTTGTTATTTTCAGTAATCGGCTGAAAAACAGACCGCACATCCACTGTATAGGTCAGATAATGTTTAATCTTATCACACACCATCTGCACCCGCGGGTGCTCACTCACAGATATTCCCCATATCACAAGAAATATAAGCAATGCTGTTATACTTTGTACAACGGTTTTCACCGCAAATGCCTGTTCGTTTTTTGCCCCTCTTTTAGTTGTATACCTTCTGTGTCTGTTCCGCATCGCAAAAGCCTCCGTTCCTGTTATCAATATATGCGAAACAGTATTGTTTATTCAGATTTTCTTTTTACGCAGAAATCTTTTTTTCACAGGTATATCCACGAGCGGAATATGTTCTCCGTTCAGACGTTTTGCCGCCTCTAAATACGCTTTGCTTGCCGAATCCTTTTCATTCAAAGCAATCGGCTGACCGTTGTAACCGGACAAAAGCACCGAATCACTGTCCGGCACCGCACCCACAAGCTGTACCGCCATATTTTCCACAACCTGTAAAATGTTCGGCATTTTCCCACGACGCACCAGTTCCGTTTTAAACCGATTGACCAGAAGCTTTAATTCTGCATCATATTCATCACAAACAACACTTGCGATTCTGTCCCCGTCGCGCAAGGAAAACGGGTCATGATTGGCAACAATCAGGACTGTATCCGATACCGCTATCGCCGCACACACATTTTCGCCGATGCCTGCAGGACAATCTAAAATAATATAATCAAATTTTTCACGAACCTGTTCTGCAAAGAATTGCATTTCCGCATCAGAAACCGCATTCTTTTCTTTAAATTGCGCAGCCGCAAGAAAAGAAAGCAAAGGATATTTATCGCTCTGCACCAACGCATCCTCCACTTCGCACGCTCCGCTTACAACATCCAGCACATCATACACAACCTCATTCTGAAGTCCCAGCGCCAGATCTAAATTGCGAAGTCCGATATCCAGATCCACAACCAAAGTATTCTTTTGTAATTTTGCAAAGGACAATCCAAGATTTGCAACTGTAGTCGTTTTACCTGTGCCGCCTTTCCCGGAGACGGCCGCTATGATTTTTCCCAAAAAAATCTCTCCTTATTGCAACAGCATATGCGGTTCATATGTGTCGCTGACTTTCTGATTTTCAAAATACGTTTCAAAAACCGCTCTTGCAATGGGTGCCGCAGTCGAACCGTGACCACCATGATCCAGAACAATTGCAATCGCGATTTCCGGCTTATCAAAAGGTGCAAATGCTATGAAAATACCGTTACTCGAGCCGTTTAGCACTTCCGCGGTACCTGTTTTACCGCCAACCGCAATCTCAAAATCCTTAAACACGCTTTTAGCGGTTCCCTCTTCTGTAACTTTTTTCATACCGTTTTTTACAGCATTTAAGTTTTCGTCGGATATATCTATTTTATCCACAACCTCTATCGAGGTTTGTCGCAAAATCTCACCTGTGCCTGTTTTCTTTACCGCTTTGAGTAAATGTGGACGATAACGCGTTCCGCCATTGGCGATGGTCGCCGTATAATTTGCCATCTGAATCGGTGTAAACAGATTATCCGACTGACCGATGGCCGCCTGCAGAGTATCGCCGGCATACCAGATTCCGTCGTTTGCTTCACGGGCTTCCCGGGATGCAACAAGTCCTTCTGCTTCTCCTCCGATTTCAATACCTGTTATCTGACCCAACCCGAATCTTTTCGCATAATCAGCAAGACTGTCAATACCAAGACGTCTGCCTACCTCAAAAAAGTAATAGTTACAGGAATCCTGTAAGGCCAGCGCTGTATTTACATAACCGTGTCCTTCGCCGGTGTTCCGCCATTCTAAACAGGACGGCTGATAATCTTTATAATAGGTATATTTTCCTTTATCCTCAATCAGGTCATCCGCTTCGATTTTATCTTCCTCCAGTGCCGCAATAGCCGTCAGAGGTTTAAAAGTAGAGCCGGGAGAATAGGTACCTGCTAAAGCTCTGTTCCATAAAGGATTTGCAGGATTGTTTAAAAATTCTTCGTATTTGGCATTGTACTCTGCAGGATTAAAACCCGGATAAGACGTAATTGCCAAAATTTCACCGCTATTTACATCCAGACAAACCGCAGAGCCTGCATTACAATCGATATAACCGCTTTGCTGCGCACTTTCAATGGTAGCTTTTAAGGTTTTCTCCATAACCGATTGCACTTCCACATCCAAAGTCAGCAACACTTCATTGCCGGGTATCGGTTCTCTGGATTCTACAATCTGTTCCCCTTCACCGCTCATGCGTGCTACACTGCGCATGCCGTCAAAACCACGCAAATCAGACTCATAGGTGTATTCTATACCCTGCTTGCCGATAATCGCATCCATGGAATAGCCTTCATCCTTGAGTTTTTCGTATTCCTCCTGATAAATCAGCCCAACATTGCCCAAAATATGTGCCGCCAGCTCCTGATTCGGATAATATCGGATTTGTTCCTGCGCCACCACAATAGAAGGATACTCCCAGTTATTTTCCTTTACAATCGCAACGGTATTCATGGAAACATCCGACGCAATCGTATAAGGATTTTCTTCTGAATAGCCACGAAGGCGAATTTCATAAATTACACCAACGGTTTTTCTTTTCAAATCAAGACTCAGACCGGGCTTTACATCGTATTTATCTGCCAAAAACAATATCGCCTCCTGCGCCGTGGCATTCGGGTCGATACCGTATTCTGCTTTCCATTCCTTCAATCGCTTTTTTGCACCCTTCCCTGTCATGGTAAAAGAAAAAGGCGCTTCCTTTGTAATAGGCAACGAATCTCGTACGGTTCCGCCTTCCTTGTCAATCAAACGAATTACACGCGCAATCACATCCGCCCGTTCATCTGATGACAAGCCGGACGGCTTTATCTGCACCGAAAAACAGGTTCGGTTTCCAACCAGAACATTACCGTAGCGGTCAAGTATTTCACCGCGCGGAGCTTCCACCGTCATGGTCAGATATTTTTTTTGTTCCGCTTCTTCCCGATACCGTTTTCCTTCTATAATTTGCAGTTGAAACAGCTTGAGGACACATAATAAACACATAATACCTGCAATAAAAAGCAGCACATATGCCCGACTTGTATCGTTTTTGTTATACATCAGCGTCCTAAGCCTCCTTTGTCATAATTCAGTTTTCTGAACAGCCACGCATAGAGAACATACACAAATACAGCACAAAATGTATTTATAAATGCCTGCGGAAAAATCAATTTTGTCAGTGCATACGCAACTGCACCGGTTTGCTCGCCTACAATAAAAATCCAGTACTGAACCAGTTCTGTTGCAAAGGTTAACACAAACGTAAAAATCAGTACGGTAAGCAAAGTTTGTCTGAATGCATATTTGGTTGCCAAATGAACCGCCAATGCCGATGCAAGAGAAATGATAAGATACACAAAATCAACCCCGCCCAACAGGCAATCCATGAAAAAACCGCAGACCGCCGCACCGATATAACCTAAGACATAATCAAAAGAGGTCAGTACTATGATCGCAGTGAGCATCAAACCATAATTATACCATCCAAAGCAAATGTGATGGGTAAACGTAACCTGCAAAAGAGTCAGAAAAATCGTAAAGGCAATCACAATTATTTTTTTCATACCTTATGCCTCCGTTTTGAGGACAAGCACCTCTTGTACCCGTTGGAAATCCACCGCAGGCTTTATGATAGCGTAGCTTCCGGACCCGGTTTCGGACTTTTCAAAGGATTCAACAGTTCCGATTACGATCCCTTCCGGATACACACCGCCCATGCCGGAACTGATAATGGTATCACCTGCAACAATATCGGCATCCTCGGTAATGTTTGTCATCCGGCATTTTCCGTCATGCATCAGGGTAATATGCCCTTCAACCAGAACATAGTCGCCGTTTCTTGCCACCTTACCGCTTACCGCATGCTCGGTATCAATAACCGCCACAACCTTAGCCCAATTCGGTCCAACTTCGGCAGTACGTCCTACAAGACCGTTGCCGGAAATGACCGGTTGGTTAGATTTAATACCATCCCCTTTACCTTTATTGATGGTAAAGGTACTGAACCAGTTCCCGTCTTCCTTTGCAATAATTTCTGCCGCCACAGTATCCAGCTTAGTATACGCCTCCCGAAGTGCAAGCAACTTATTCAGACGTTCATTCTCACGCTTTAAGCCTTCATACGCGGCAAGCTCATTTTCCAATGTAGAAAGCTGTAATTGAAGCTTTTGATTCTGTTTGTGTACACCCCCGGCATGGGTTATGGAATAAACCAACCCGGAAACACCTTTGCTTCCGCTGTTCATGGCAGATGTAAACGGTGAGATGATTGTACCCCCGATATTCAGAACAAAATTACGAAGCGGCGGAATCAATGCAACAAGTAATACAACCGCTAATATAATACAAAGCAATCTTTTCTTTTTAACATTCATCTTTCTTTTCATATATAAACTCCTTCAAAAGTCGTGTTTTCCGTCCAATCAGCCAAGCAATACCTCCACAAAGCAAACCGCACGGAACACTTCCGATTAACAGATATGATAGATAATACAGCGGAGCTGAAGACTGCAAAAAACAACATGCCACCGCAATCTGTCCCACCTGAAACAAACTGCTGCCCAAAACACTGATGCCCAAAATACTGCATTTACCTGTTTTCATTAGCATACACATGCCAAGCACCGCAAAAGAAATGCCAACAGCACCGTAAAAAATGCTCATGGCTCCCGAGAACAAAAATCCGCTGAGTACCGCCTTTAACAAACCTACCCCTAAGGCATATTTTGCTCCGAAAGCAAATAGCGCCACTAAAACAGCAAGGTTGGAAAAACCGATTTTCAATCCGTAAAGCGGTATAACAGGAAAAAAGGTGCTTTCTATGTATCCTAAAATCAAACCAACCGTAACAAGGCAGGCACAAGTCAGATTTTTCTTAGTAGCTGACACCGTCCACCGCTCCTTCCCCTGAAACCGTGATAACCAAACGATTGGGCAAGCAAATCAAACTCTCTCCACATTTGGAAATCGCACCGGCATCCATTTCAAGCTTGTCTTTGCAAGTGGTGTTAACAACGCTTGCTTGTCCGTTTTCAATTTTTACGGTGTTTTCTCCGAATTCGGATTGAATGTTTACCACAGCGTCTTTGGACAGGCTATATACACTGTTCAGCTCTCCGTTTACATAAATTTCAATTTTAGAACCGCTTTGCTTTCCACCAAGTGAAAACAGCAGACCGATACCAACAAACAAAACCAGACCGCATACAAAAAAATCCCATTTTTTCATACGCCGGTAGATCCGAATCCGCCGATTCCCCGCTCTGTTTCATCTAAATCGGAAACTTCCTGCAGATTCACCTGCGAAACAGGCATAAATACCATTTGTGCTATTCGGTCACCGGGATAAATCGTAAAATCAGATGTGCCGAGATTAATCAGTGCACACTTGATTTCTCCGCGATAATCGCTGTCAATAACACCTACACTGTTTGCAAGTGCAATGCCGTTTTTGCACGCAAGACCGCTTCTGGCAAAAATGAACGCACCGTAAGAGGCATCAGGAATAGAAATGGCGATTCCTGTCGGTACAAACTGCGTTTCACCCTTTTTCAGCAACAAAGGCTCTTCCAATGCAGCTTTTAAATCCATCCCGGCACTGCCTTCTGTCGCATAAAAAGGTAATTCCGCATTGTCTCTGAGACGTTTGATTCTGACCGTGATTTTACTCATTGTCTCACCTCAAGCTTCGCAATTTCTATTTTAAGTCTCTGAATTTCCTGTCTCAAAACTTCATTGTCCCGTTTTTGAGCGGTAATCATTTTCTCATTATCTTTGTTTTTTTCAAGAAGGGTTTCGTGTGCATTTTGTAATTTTTCCAGCTCCTCACGCACCTTGAAAAGTTCATCTGCAATATTAACAGATGCTAAAACTGCCGCCATATTGGTACTGAGTCTGGAATTGCGTCCCGTGATTTCAGTCAGCTTTTTGTCTACATAAAATGCCACTCTGTGCACATATTCTTCACTATCGGTGCAGGTAATGGTATAGTCGTTACCCAGTAAACGAATTGTGGTTTTCATCGTATCCTTCATAGCTTTCTCTCCTACTTTTTACATAAAATTTCCGATGCAAGTAACACGCCGATAACCGTTTTTGCATCCTGAATTTCACCATTAATTATCTTTTGTTTCATTTCATCAACAGGTATTTTGATACACTCTAAGAACTCATCTTCATCTAAGTGAACCTTGCCGGGAATAAGGTCCGTCGCAATATAAAGATGAAGCACCTCCTCAAGAATCGCCGGCGAAGAATAGTATGTGATAAGTTTTTCAATATTGCCTGCCTTAAAACCGGTTTCTTCTTCCAGTTCACGTAGACCGCACGCCAAAGGGTCTTCGCCTTTTTCAAGCTTTCCTGCAGGAATCTCCAGCATAACCTTGCGGGATGCCGCCCGGAACTGACGCACCAGAATGATTTCTCCATCCTCGGTTATGGGTACAACACCAACAGCACCATTGTGCTCAACCACCTCACGGCAGGCATTGTCTCCGTTCGGAAGCTCGACACGGTCAACACGGAGGGTTAAAACTTTCCCCTTGTATTTGGTATCAGAAGCCTGTATTTTTTCAAATAATTCCATTTATTCCACCTCTTCCGAATCTGTAAACACATCTTTGCCCAGCAGCTCTACAGTTTCCGACTCGGGTAATGCAGTTACAGACTTAAGCTTTCTTTGAATAACGCGGGTACGCGTGCCCACAAGTTTGTCCAAATCATTGTTTGCCATTTCAATACGTTTTTGAGCCGACTCAAGCACCGTCGCAAATTTATCAAATTCCGTCTTGACCGCACCAAGCACATCCCACACTTCACCCGAGCGTTTCTGAATAGCAAGAGTACGAAAGCCCATCTGTAAGCTGTTCAGAATTGCCGCCATATTTGTGGGGCCTGCTACAATAACTTTATAGTCCCGCTGAAGCACTTCCGAAAGGTTTCTGCGCAAAACCTCTGCATACAATCCTTCCGTAGGCAGAAACATAATCGCAAAATCCGTAGTTTCAGGGGGTGCAATATATTTATCTGAAATATCCTTTGCAAAGCTTTTAATACGTCTTTCCAGCATAACCGCCGCTTCATTAATTCGGGTAGAATCCGCGGAATCATATGCATCCATCAGATTAGAATACGCGTCTGCAGGAAACTTTGCATCAATGGGCAGATACACCGTGTGATCCCCGTCGCCCGGTAAAATCACCGCATATTCCACCACGTTTTTCTCGCCTTTTTTGGTTGCCACGTTAGTCGCATACTGTTCAGGAGGCATAATCTGCTCTAAAATACTTCCAAGCTGAATTTCTCCTAAAATACCACGGGTTTTAACATTGGAAAGCACTTTTTTCAAGTCGCCGACACCGGTTGCCAAAGACTGCATTTCGCCTAAAGTTTTATATACCTGCTCCAACCGCTCGCTAACCATTTTAAAGGATTGACCAATGCGGTCCTCCAGGGTTTTCTGCAGTTTTTCGTTCACCGTCTCATTCATTTTATCAAGACGTTTATTGTTTTCTTCCTGCAAAACAGTTAATCGGCTTTCCATGGTACGACGGATGTTTTCGAGTTTTTGCTCATTTTCCAGCACAAAATCAGAAATCCGCTTGTCCATCTGCTTTAAAAGTTCTGTCTGTGCCGATGCGTTTTGCAAATTTGTATTGGTCATAAGGGTCGAAAAGGTTTGCATGGACGAGTTTACCTCACCCACTGTTTCTTTTCGGATAGCATTGATTTCTGTCTTATAATCCTCTTTTTTGCTGTTTTTCAAAAGCAGAACAAGCACCAGGACTATCAAAAGCAGTAATGCCGCTAAAATTGCAATCTCCATTTTTCTTTCTCCTTAACGGGTTTGTCCGTTTCCGTAAATAATATACTTAGTTGTGGTGATTTCCTTTAAGCCCATCGGTCCGCGTGCGTGCATTTTCTGGGTTGAAATGCCCATTTCCGCACCAAATCCGAATTCACCTCCGTCAGTAAAACGTGTGGACGCATTTACATAAACCGCCGCGGAATCAATTTCATCCAAGAAACGGTTTGCGTTGTCGTAATTATTGGTTACAATACATTCAGAATGTCCTGTGCTGTTTGCATTAATGTGGTCAATTGCACATTCTAAATCCGGTACTACCTTACAGGATATCACCAAATCCAGATATTCGGTTGCATAATCCTCTTCGGTTGCAGGCAAAACCACATCTGAATATTTTTGTGTCTGTGCGCAACCGCGGATTTCACAGCCTGCATCGGTTAAAGCCGTAATTGCTTTCGGCAAAAATACATCTGCAATTTTTTCATGCACCAAAAGACTTTCTGCCGCATTACATACCCCTGTTCGCTGGGTTTTGGCATTCATTAAAATTTCAAGTGCCATGTCTGTATTTGCAGATTCATCCACATAAATGTGACAATTGCCCGTGCCGGTTTCAATGACAGGCACCGTAGCATTCTCCACAACCGCACGGATAAGTCCTGCTCCACCTCTAGGAATCAGCAAATCCACAAAAGCATTCATTTTCATAAGCTTCATGGTGCTTTCCCGGGATGTATCTTCAATCAGCTGGATGCAATTCGGGTCTAAAATATCCTTTATAGCATCCCGCATCACCTGCACAATGGCTTTGTTGGAAAAAATAGCATCGCTGCCACCTTTCAAAATCACGGCACTGCCGGCTTTTAAGCAAAGCGCCGCCGCATCCACCGTTACATTGGGACGCGCTTCAAATATAATGCCGATAACCCCCATCGGTACGCGCTTTTTACCAATCAGCAAGCCGTTGGGACGTTTGGTCATAGAAAGCACTTCTCCTACCGGGTCATCCAGCTTTACGATATCCAGTACAGAATCTGCGATTGCCTGAATGCGGTCATGATTCAGCGCCAGACGGTCAATCAAAGAATCCTTCATACCGTTGATTCTCGCCTGAATAACATCTTTAGCGTTTTCAATGATTATATCATGCTCATTTTTTAGCAACGCTTCTGCAATTTTGGTTAAAGCTTCATTTTTGAGCACAGTAGATGCTCTGCCCACTGATTTTGATGCACTTTTTGCCAGTTGTCCGATTTTTTCCATATTCTACCTCCAAATTATGCATGAAAGACGGTACCTACATTTTCACCGTCAAATAAGCTGTACAAAATGCCGGGGTCGGCACCGTTACAAACCACCGTATGTATACCGGATTTTGTGGCAATTTCAGCAGCCATTACCTTAGTGATCATTCCGCCCGTACCGCGGTTACTGCCTGCACCACCTGCTATCTTCTTCAAATCCTCATTAATTTCGTATACATCCGAAATCAGTTCCGCATCCGGATTTTCCTTCGGATTTTCGGAATACAAGCCGTCAATATCCGTCAGAATAACCAGCGTTTCGGAGTCGGTAAGGCACGCAACAACCGCAGATAAAGTATCGTTATCGCCAAACTCAATTTCTTCAACCGAAATGGCATCATTTTCATTCACAACCGGCACCACATCCATCCGGAGTAATGTAATAAATGTGTTCACAACATTCTGTTTTCGTTCTTTGTTTTCAATAACATCCTTGGTTAAAAGAACCTGCGCAGTAGAATAACCGTATTCTGAAAAGATTTTATCATACAAATACATCAACTCGCACTGTCCCACAGCTGCTGCTGCCTGCTTTTCCATTGTAATGGTCGGCTTGTGCTTAAGACCAAGCTTTCCAACGCCGACACCGATTGCACCCGAGGAAACCAGAATAACCTCCATGCCTCTGTTTTTTAAATCAGAGAGCACGCGTACCAGCTGTTCAATACGTCTTAAATTCAGTTTTCCGTTTTCATATGTAAGTGTAGAGGTGCCTACCTTTACCACTACACGCTTTGTTTCTTTTAATGCCTTACGAATCATTTTGTTATAAATCCTCCGTCTGTGCTATTTTTTGCTGAATTTCTTTAAAAATCGGTGCTGCGCTTTGCGCGCCCGATCGTCCGTTTTCTACAAATATACAAAGGGCATACTTTGGTTTTTCTGCCGGAAAGAAGCCGGTAAACCAGCCATGAACATATTCGGTATCACCAATGCGGATTCCCGTCTGTGCACTTCCGGTTTTTCCGCCACAGCTTACCTTTTCCGAATATGCATTCTGCCCCGTTCCGTCTTTTACGGTTTTAATCATCATGTTTTTTATGATATTGGCATTTTTTTCGGAAAGTACACGGATCTCTCCTGATTTTCTTAGGCTTTTATAAAAACTTAAATCTGCATTCAGAAGGCTGTCCGTTAAGTTTATCTGCCTGCGTACACCACCGTTTGCGATAACAGCACTTAAAACCGCACCGTGTACTGCTGTTCCGAGTAATTTCCCCTGTCCGATGGAAATATTTGCTAAATCCGCCGCATAATATTCTGTTTCATCCGGCAAAACACCTTTGTTTTGCGGAAAGTCAACCGGATGAATTAAATTCTCTCCAAGTCCAAAAGATTTAGCCATATCCAATATATTATTATACTCCGTTTTTTGCCCAATGTCAATAAAAACTGAGTTACAAGAATGCAGGAACGCCTGCTCTACAGACATTTTTTTCAAATTTGGGTGATTTTTGCACGAAAATCGCACATCACCCACCATTTTTTCGCTATTGCAATCAAAAATATCCTTAGGAGAGACTGCGTTTTCTTCCAGTGCCGCGGCAAGTACCACAATCTTGAAAATGGACCCCATATCATACATGGCAGTCGCCCGATTCAGTAACGGTAAAGCTTCATCCTGCAAATATCCCTCTAGAAAATTCGGATTAAATGTAGGCGAAGAAACCATTGCTATCAGATCAAACGTCTGCACATCCAAAAGCACCGCCGCTCCCGAAACATTTTCCAGTGCATCCTGACAAATTCTGGTGTATTTTTTGTTTAAGGTTGTCTTTAACAGCTTACCATCTGTTTTCTCCATTGCAAAGCTAAGTCCGGGCAATAAACCGCCGAATGCATCCTTACAGACATTTACCGTATATCCGTCACCATTTTCAAGATATTCTTCGCAGGCAAACTCAATTCCACTGGCACCTTTTGTATCCTGCAGGTAACCGATTGTTACCGCACCATTACCTTCATCTGCGTACCGCTTGGTGTCCTCAATTACGCATACATTCGGATGGTTTTCAATCCTGTCGTTATCAAAGTCCCACTGCACATCTATATACACAATTCCGTCTTTCTGAAGCATTTTAAAATATTGCGGCGCCTTTTCGCGGTCTATCTCCGAAAGCAAATTAAAGTCGCGAACTTCGTTTCCGCTTTCTACCACAACCAGAACTTTTTTCTTGCCTACCGCTGTAAAGCTCAGCAAATTTCTGTCATAAATATTGCCTCTTCCGCGATTCAATTCTATCTGATAGCTTTGTTGCTTTTCTGCCATACTTTTATAAATTGCACCTTCGGTAATCATAAGACCGTAAAGACGGATTCCCAATCCGACAAAACAGAATAGTGCAACACAAAACATCCACCATATTCGTTTCATAAAAAAGCCCTCCGTGTTTTATTTTTAACAAAACACAGAAGGCTATCCTTTATTTTTCTTTTCTCAATATGGAATCTTTTGGGCATGAAACGCCACAGGGAATCTTAAGCTTCATCATAGCATGGGGGCAAGATTCAATTGACTCCCCTTTTTCGTTGAACATTTCTTTCACCGTAAAAGACAAAGCTTCACCCTCGGGACGCAGAATTTCAAGCACGTCCCCTACTTTAAACTTGTTGCGTTGTTGCACATACAGCATCTGCTCTTTTTCGTCATATTCCTCTACGATTCCCACCAAATCATACAACCGTTTATAAGAACTGCTGGTATAAATCTGCTGATTGCCGTCAGGCTTTCCGAAAAAGAATCCGGTTGTATATTCCCGATGACTGATTTTTTCCAGTTCTTTATAATGGTTTTCATTAAATGGCTTATCGTTTACAGCATCGTCTAAAGCATCCTTATAGGCTTTGGTAACGGTCGCTACATAGTATTCAGTCTTAACTCTGCCTTCAATCTTCAGGCTGGATATACCCGCATCCACAAGCTCTTTCAAATGGTGAATCATACACAAATCCTTGGAGTTGTAAATAAAAGTACCCCGTTCATTTTCAAAAACAGGCATGTATTCTCCGGGACGTTGTTCCTCCATCAAATAATACTTCCAACGGCAGGGATGCGCACAGGCACCCTGGTTACTGTCACGGCCGGTCATGTAGTTGGAAAGCAAACACCTGCCCGAGTAAGAAATACACATTGCACCATGTACAAAGCATTCCAATTCCAAATCCTCCGGCACGTTGGCACGGAATTCTTTAATTTCTTCAATTGAAAGTTCACGGGCAACAATAATGCGTTTTGCACCCATTTTATACCAGGCATTTGCCGAAGCATAGTTTACGTTGTTTGCCTGGGTACTGATATGAATATCTAACTCCGGCGCAATGGTTCTTGCCAGATCAAAAAGTCCCAAATCGCTGATGATTGCCGCATCGGCACCCATGTCCGCCACTTCTTTAATGTACTGCTTGAACGGTTCTAAATCCTTATTATGCGGTAAGATGTTGGCTGTAATATACACCTTTTTTCCCCGTTCATGGGCATACTGTATTCCTTCAGCCAGTTCTTCCATGGTAAAATTCTCAGCAGCTTCGCGCAACGAAAAGGCTTCGCCACCCACATACACCGCATCGGCACCGTAAGTAAATGCAAATTTTAATTTTGAAAGACTCCCTGCAGGAGCTAAAATTTCAGGTCGCTTCATGGTTTATTTCCCTTTCTCTGCATAATAAGACAATGCCACACCGTCGCCTAATGGTAAAACCGAAGTAGTCAGTTTAGGATGATTGCACAGCATTTCCAGATACTCCCGCATTCTGCCTACAATAGTTTTCTGCCGTCTTTTCACCAAATCATCCGATGCGGTCATGCCTTTGTACAAAACGTTGTCCGATACAATCAGTCCGCCGTCATTCATAAGCGGTAAAATCAGTTCAAAAAATTCGTGATAATAACCTTTAGCCGCATCAATAAACACCAAGTCAAACTTGCTGTTAAGACAAGAAAGCACTTCTAACGCTTCCCCTTCAATCACACGAATCTTTTCGTTCAGATTTGCCTTTTCAATATTTGAAAGCGCGAGAGAAGTCATTTCCGGTTCGCGTTCAACGGTAATCAGCCGTCCGTTTTCAGGAAGTTCTCTTGCAAACACAATGGCAGAATAACCGATAGCTGTACCCACTTCCAGAATACGGCACGGCTTTGAAAGCTTGCACAAAAACTGCAAAAGCGCCCGCACCTCAGGATGAATAATCGGTACATCGTGCATTTTTGCATACGCTTCGAGTTCCGCCAGAAAATCATCCTTCGGCGGAAAAAGCGTATGCAGATATTCGGTTATGTAATCTAAATTGATTTTCTCTCCTGCCAATTACAATCCGGCCTTTCTCGTATTTTCTTGATGTTCTGCAAATGTTTCTGCAAAATAATGGGTTCCGTTTCCGTCTGCCACAAAAAACAAGTAGTCGGTGTTCGCCGGGAAAATTGCTGCCTCAATTGCACCCAATCCCGGAGAAGCAATCGGGCCTACCGGCAGCCCGGAATATTTATAGGTGTTATACGGAGAATCTATCTCTGTATCCTCTATGGTGAGCACATCCTTACGTTCCTGCAAGATGTACTGCACAGTAGCACAGGATTCCAGCTTGCCGTACCCTTCACCTTTTTTATTTAAACGGTTGTAGAACACACCGCTGACAAGATCCAGCTCATTTTTGTCTGCTGCTTCTCTTTCCACCACGGATGCCATAATAATTACATTATCCAAAGAAAGATGTTGATTTTTAATATCTTGTTTATAGGGCTGATATACTTTCTTATCAAAGTTTGCAAGCATTTTGTTGATGATGCTTTTCGCACCCTCTTCAAAAGAGAAATTATAGGTATCCGGGAACAAATAGCCCTCCAATTCATTTTCTCTGTCAGGTATTTCCTTTAAGAATTCAAATTCGTAATAGGCTTTATCTGCATAAGTATCAAACTCTTCCGCTGTACAAAGCCCCTTTTCCACTAAATTTGCTTTAATTTCACGAAGCTCCATACCCTCATAAAAGGTCATGTTTACTGTTTCCACAAAGGTGTCGGTTTCTAAGGCATCTGCAATATTGGCATACCCGGTGTCTGCAATAAAATGCGGTCCTTCCTTGTATGTTCTGCCGGTCAACACGGAATAGACTGTAAACAGAACATCATTTCCAATGTAGTCGTTCTCTTTTAAAAGCTGTGCAATATACCGCGTTCCAACCCCCTCCGGGATTTCAACAGTCGTATTTCTTTTTCTGCCGATGCCGGAAAACTCAATAACCAACAGTATTATCGCCAAAATCAAAACAATCAGGAGTATGTTTTTCAAATGCTGAAATTTCTTCTTTTTCTTCTTCTTTCTGGAAAGGTACTTTTCCATAATTGGGTCGTTTACCATTTCTTCCGGTTGTTCACTAATATGTTCTTCCGGTAAATTCTTATTCTGTTCCATCAATCACCCTTCTCTCTGTTATAATTTTGTTCATCTTCATATCAGATTCATGAACATCTTCTATTCTTCCGACCACCTGAAAATCGTATGCGATGCCCACAGCATCGCAGGCTTTGTTTTTCAAGAAGCGGTCGTAATAGCCTTTTCCATAGCCCGTCCTGTTTTGTTGCTCATCAAATGCAACACCGGGAACCAGCACAACATCCGGCTCACAGGTAAGCATCGCATCCCGTTCGGGCTCGGGCACCCCGAACAAGCCTTTTGTTAATGTTTCACTCAATCGGTAAAAAGAAATTGTATCCCCCTCGGTTACCGGCAGAAAAACGTTTTTATAAAACGTAAAAAGTGCAGAAATATCCACTTCATTCTGTATGGATGCGTAAGCACATACGTACATATCTCGATTCGGGTACATTTGCTTAACCGTTTCACACACGGCAAGGCTTTTACTTTGCACCTCTGCATCGCTGAGACTGTTACGCTTCGCCTTCATCAAGGCCCTGAGTTCCGCTTTACGCATAAATCATACCGTTTCTCAGTTGTTCAGCCGTTTCATCATCCTTAAGAAGCGAAACCAGGTGAAAAGCCAGTGCCGCCGCAGTACCTGCACCGCGCGAAGTAATGATTCTGTCTTCTTGTACAACTGCATCCTTCAGAACGGTTGCCCCCAGCAGAGTTTCTTCAAAGCCCGGATAGCAAACCGCATGCTTGTCCTTCAAAAGACCCATTTCTCCTAAAATTTTTGGTGCCGCACAAATCGCTGCTATATATCCGTTTTCACTTTTTGCATATTTTTCAATCAATTCAATCACAGCATCTGTTTTCTGTAAATTCAACACACCGGGCATTCCGCCGGGCAGAAACAAAAGTTCAGAAACCTCTGCATCCTCTAAGGCACAGTCCGCCTTCACTTCAATGCCGTGCGCCCCCTGTACAATCATGGTGCCGTCTGCAGATGCCATTTTCACCTCAACATTAGCACGGCGTAAAATATCCACCACCGTAAGCGCTTCGATTTCTTCAAAGCCTTCTGCCAAAACTGTATATACCATTCCCTTTGACCGCCTTTCTGTCAGCAATACTTTAAAGCATTTTTCAAAATTTCAACGTGTATATCTTCAATGGTGCGAAGCGCATCCTGCTTCACACACTGCACCCGCTGCCAACCGAATTTCTGTGCCACATAGATTGCGCTTTCATAGCTGTTGCGCAGGTGATTCTTATCATTTTCATGAATATCCTTTTCCATGCTTCCGGTAATCTTATTGGCACGCTCTGCCATAAGCTTTTCCGAAAAGGATGGCTCCATCTCCAGAAACAGAACCACATCCGGCTCGGGTAATTTCAGATACGAAAACTCGTATTCAAACAGCCAATGCAAATACGCGTCCCGCTCTGCTGTATCTTTGATTTTTCCTGCCTGATGAATCATATTGGAGGTAGTATAGCGGTCCGCAACCACAATTCCGCCGTCATTATAAAATGCTTCCCAATCCTTTTTGAAGGATGCAAAACGATCTACCGCGTAAAAGGAAGAAGCAGCATACGGATTGACACTTTCCGCATCCTGCCCGAACTCTCCTGCCAGATACATTTTTACCAGTGCAGAAGATGGCTCGTCATAGCAAGGGAAAGAAACTTTTTTTACTTTTTTCCCTTCTTGCAAAAGCGCTTTAACCAAAAGCTCGGTCTGGGTTTGCTTCCCGCTGGAGTCTAACCCTTCAATTACAATCAGTTTGCCCATTACTTCGTCTCCTTTAAGTACATTGCGCGTTTTTCAAGCATTTTCCCACAGGACATTTTCCCCTCGGGACATGCTTTTTTCAGGCACGGCGGTCCGCTTTTTTCAAACAGAATAGGCGCTACCTCTTTTACCAGACGAAGCATTTCGTTTGCCATTTCGCGGATTTCCCACTGGGCGCGCTCACAGCAACGATGTTCGAAGAAATTATAAAGACTTCTTGCATTAAAGGTCATAATGATTGCGGTTGTGCAGGCATTCGGCAATACATATCTTGCATCTTCAATCGCCTTTTTTTCAGCCTTTTTCTCCGCTTCCTTTTCGTCTAAGCCTTCTGCAATGAAGGTTGCTTTATGTTTTTTTTGCAAAATTGTTGTCAGTTCATCATAAGCCTGCTGTTCCTGTTCCATAGTTTGAATAAACACCCTTTTGGCTTCTTCATCCTGCGCAATTTCAGGCGGAATCACATATTCAAACTGTCCCTCTTTTACATATCTCTGGGATTTTTGTGTGTAGCTTGCGATTCTGTGGCGCACCAACTGATGGGTCAGAGATCTGGAAACACCCTCTACCCCAAAGGTGAAGCTGGCGTGCTCAATCGGACTTTCGTGTCCGATAGAAACCAGCATTTTCAAAAATTTCTCTGTGTTATCTTTTTCCAGATTGTCCAGCAACCCATCAATGCCTGCACTGGAATAGCAAAGCTTTGCACTTGCCGCAATCAATTTTTCACAATTGGGTGTATATTGTAAAAGTTCAACTCTCATTTTCTCAACTTTCCTCTCTTAAAAACAACTTCCAGTAAAAACAGCGGTAACTGCATCATTCTGCCGATGCGCTTGGGTTCACAAAGCAAACGGTAAAACCACTCCAGACCAAGCTTGATAAAGATTTCAGGTGCACGCTTTGTGTTACCCGAAAGCACGTCAATCGTTCCGCCCGCACCCACTAAAATTTTCGCATTCAAAATATCTTTATTTTGTGCAATCCATTTTTCCTGCTTGGGCGCCCCAAGGCATACCAGCAATAAGTCGGGTGCCTTTTCAGAGATGTCAGCAACAATTTGTTTTTCCTTTTCAGCATCAAAATAGCCGTCTGCCACACCGCAAACCGTAATGCCTTTGTAGCTTTCTTCCACCTTTGCCTTTGCCTGCTCTGCCACACCGGGCTTTCCACCAAACAAGTAGACCGATCCGCCCTTTTGTGCAAGTTTTTCCAGTATACCGCAACAAATATCAAAGCCTGCCGCGCGTTCTTTAATATGTCCGCCTAAAATTTTGGAAGCATACACAATACCGATACCATCGGGCGTTACTACGTTTGCAGTATTTAACACTTCACAAAACTCCGGCTCTTTTTTTGCAATCTGCACAATCTCCGGGTTCGGAGTATACAGTACAAACGGAGCATTTTCAAATGAAACCGCTTTTTCTACCGTTTCGGAAATTGTAAAATTATCAAATAAAACACCAAAAATATTTGTTTTCATGTTTACCACCTCTTATTTTCTTCAATGCACCGAATCAGTTCGGCACCGCTTACGCCACCGCTTGCCGTAATGCGCTTTAGCGCATAGATATCATCACCCTTACGGTTCACACCCGGCGTTACGGCTTTGACCTTCACACAACCGAGATATCCGGCATTCCGAGCTTCTTTCTGTACTTCAGGTGTGTAGTTTCCATAAGGATATGCTAAAAACTTTGCTTCTTTTCCGATATGCTTGTAAATTAAATATTTGGACAAGCGAAGCTCTTTTAAAATCGTTTCCCGGTCTGCCAACATAAAATCGCTGTGTGCACAGGTATGGCTTTCAATTTCAACCAAGCCCGATTCCTGCATTTCTTTTGCCTGCTCCCAGGTAAAATGCGGATAGGTTACACCGTCCCGCATCCCCATGTACTGGGTAATCACAAATATCGTAATGGGAATATTGTACTTTTTGACAATCGGAAACGCATGGGTGTAGTTATTCAGATATCCGTCATCAAAGGTTATGATAACCGGCTTTTCGGGAAGTGTTTCCTCCCCGGCTTCAAAACGCGCGTACTGATAAAGCGAAATCGGTGTATAGCCTGCATTTAAAAGTGCAACCATCTGCTCTTCAAATTCAGAAGGCTTCATTTCAATATTTGCGTTTTCAGGTGCATAGGTTTCGTTGAGATTGTGATACATCAGTACGGGCACGACGGTTTCAGCCTGCACCACTACAGGAGGCAGGCAAAGCACCATCAATAAAAGTGCAAGAATTTTTCTCATTTTTCACCACATCTTTATTTAAAATACATACAAATTCAGTATAACATAAACATAAGAATTTTGCAACAAAAAATGCCTTTTTTCTTTCGAAAAAAAGCATTTTATTTGATTTTGGTTATTTTTTTCAGGCATGCAGAACAAATGTTGCGATTTTCGTACTGCACCATATTTTTACCTTCTCCGCAAAAGATGCAGGCAGGCTCATATTTTTTCAGCACAACACAATCTCCGTCCACCCAGAATTCTACACTGTCTTTAGGAGAAATATTGAATTTTTTACGCAATTCTTTCGGAAGAACCAATCTGCCCAGTTCATCAATTGGTCTTACGATGCCGGTCGGTTTCATTTTCCCATTCCTCCCTTTCTCTTAAAGTACAGGAATATTTTACCATATCCGGCAAAAACTGTCAAGATTTACTTTTTTCCTTTTCCGTTCGACTCGTTGATACGGCTTAAGTCATAAGGTGTCTCCTGGTACAGATAATAGTTCACCCAATTGTTAAACAAAAGTGCCGCATGTGCTCTCCAGGTCATTTTGGGTGTTTTTGACGGGTTGTCATCCGGGAAATAATTTTCGGGAATATCCGGATTAATCCCCTTATCTAAATCGCGGAAATACTCTTTAGAAAGCGTGTCTGCATCATACTCACAATGACCGAATACAAATACCTGCTTGCCGTTTTTGGCAATCACAAGATACACACCTGCCTCTTTGGAATCTGCAAGAATTTTCAATTCAGAACATGCTTCGATATCTTCTTTCGGAATGGTTGTATAACGGGAATGCGGTGCCATAAAGCTATCGTCAAAGCCTCGAAGAAGCTTAACGTTTTTGGCGCGTGTTTTATGCTTGTACACACCCGAAAGCTTTTTCGGCAGAGCCTGCTTTTGTATACCGTAATGGTAGTACATACCTGCCTGTGCACCCCAGCAAATATGCAATGTAGAGGTCACATGATGCTTGCTCCACTCCATGATTTCGCAAATTTCATCCCAATAGGTTACTTCGTTATATTCTAAGTTTTCCACCGGTGCACCGGTGATAATCATACCGTCATAGTTTTGATTTTTCACATCCGCAAAGGTTTTGTAAAAGCGCTCCAAATGCTCGGGCGGTGTATTTTTGGACTGGTGCGAGGCGGTCTGAATCAAATCAAACTCCACCTGAATGGGTGTATTCCCTAACAAACGCAAAAGCTGTGTTTCGGTCACAATCTTGGTGGGCATGATGTTTAAAATCAGCACCTTAAGCGGACGGATATCCTGTTTGGATGCCCGTTTCTCGGTCATAACAAAAATATTTTCTTCACGCAGTACTTTCACTGCCGGTAATTTGTCCGGAATTTTAATAGGCATAAACAATCTCCTTTTTTATGTCTGTTTCTTTCATTATACTCATTTTGCTAAAAATTTCAAGTGTTTTTACATAAAAAGCGAAAAAAATAAGTATATAAATTACAAAAAGGAGTCAAATATGAGCCAGAACAAAGATAACGGTATCACCGACTTGAAAGGAAAAATTCATTGTCTGAACATCATCGGACAGATTGAGGGACACACCATACTTCCCTCTCAGAACAAAACCACCAAATATGAACATGTCATTCCACAATTAGTTGCCATTGAAGAAGATGAAGAAATCGAAGGACTTCTGATATTATTAAACACGGTTGGCGGAGATGTAGAGGCAGGTCTTGCCATCGCAGAAGTGATTGCCGGCATGAGCAAGCCTACCGTCTCGCTGGTTTTGGGTGGCGGACATTCCATCGGTGTACCCCTGGCGGTTGCAGCAGACTTTTCATTTATCGCCCGCTCTGCCACCATGACCATCCATCCTGTCCGTATGAACGGCATGATTATCGGTGTTCCGCAGGTGTTTGACTATTTTGATAAGATGCAGGACCGTATTATCTCTTTTATCGCTGAAAACTCAAAAATAAAAGAAGCAGATTTTAAAAAACTGATGTTCGAAACCAAGGATATTGCAAACGATGTGGGTACGGTTTTATTCGGCGAAGAAACCGTAAAGCACGGCATTATGGATTCTGTCGGCAACATTCGGGATGCCCTTTGCAAATTACACGAAATGATTGGGGGTAAGCACAAATGCTGATTTACAGTATTATGCCGATGGACACTATTTTCCCGCCCGAGCGGACACCCAAAACTTTCCGACCTGTCCGTGGCGGTATTTTAGAACTGGACAGCGAAAACAAAATCCAAAGAATCATCTCTACAGACCTGAAAAAATATTTAGACTACAACATCGGCGATTTAGCGGAAAAATCTTGATTTTTTTTCGTTTCTGTGCTATACTGGATATATCTATTTACAAACGGTTACAAACCGGAAAGGAATTCATATGGCACGCAAAAAACGTTCACAAACGAGCAACAATAATAACAACAAAAAAGGAAAGCAGAAAGCACCGCGATCCATTCCTTTTTCGCCTGAGATTACCGCTATATGTATTGTAGCGGTCGGTCTTTTTCTGCTGGCGTCATTTTTTGCAGGAGACGGAACGGGGGCAGTAGGTGAATTTTTCAAAAATCTGTTCTTTGGATTTTTTGGCTTTACTGCATACCTTTGCCCTTTCTATATGCTAGCACTTGCAACCAATCTTTTATTTGAAAAGGAAATTAAGAAGCATAAAAGCAAGTTCATTTACACACTCGGACTTATGATTATGCTTTCTGCCACCATACACTTTTTCAGTTCGAAAATTCCTGATTATGATTCCTACATAAAGGCAATTCCCGGCTTTTTTACAGCGGGAACCGAGCTTACCGGTGGTGGCATCATCGGTGGTATTCTTTACCGTTTCTTCGCCGAAACCTTAAGCATCGGCAGAGTCGGCACCGCCATTGTATACATTTGTGTTATTTCCATTCTCAGCATTTTACTGTTCCATATTTCGGTAAAGGATCTTCTGGAAAATGCGGCATCCTATTTAAAAGAAGCCCGTGCAAAGCACGCTGAACGAAAAGTGCAGGAGCAACAGGAAAAAGAACGCAAAAAGCCTCGCGAGTATGCCGGTCGCATTTTAACCGAAACAGACGAAAACACTTTTGTTGCCGTTCCTGAGCTGAGCGACGAGGATGACTCTGACTACGATGAAATTTATGTTCCGCCCGAGGAAGATATCATTATCGGCCCCGACTCTCCCGTTCCGCCCGAAAACGACAAAACCTTTACTGACAGCATTGTGGACGAAAATAATCAGGTTGCCATGAACATGGAAAGCGAGGAAGATACCGAAGAAGAGGAAGAACCATTCACGCTCGAAAACAACGGTGATTTGTTTATCAACTATCAATTCCCTACCGTTGACCTTCTGACACAGTACAAAAAGTCCAAAAAAGGCATGACTGAAAGCGAAATTAACGCCAATGCGAAAAAGCTGGTATCCACCTTAGCAAGCTTTGGCGTGCAAGCGAAGATTTTACAGGTTACAAAAGGACCTGCTATCACCCGCTACGAATTACAGCCCATGGCAGGTGTAAAGGTAAGTAAAATTGTAAACTTAGCAGACGATATTGCTCTTAACCTTGCCGCGCAGGGTGTCCGTATTGAAGCACCTATTCCGGGCAAAGCAGCTATCGGTATTGAAGTGGCAAACCGCGAGATTGATATGGTCAGCATGCGTGAAGTTTTAGAAAGCGATGCCTTTAAGAATCACCCTTCTAAGCTTGCAGTTGCTTTAGGTAAAGACATTAGCGGCACACCCATCATTTTAGACCTTGCCAAAATGCCTCATCTGCTGATTGCAGGTCAGACCGGGTCGGGTAAATCTGTTTGTGTAAACTCTATTATCGCAAGTATTATGTACAAAGCATCTCCGAATGAGGTTAAGCTCTTAATGGTTGACCCGAAGGTGGTTGAACTAAGTGTATATAACGGCATTCCGCACTTGGATACTCCCGTCGTGACCAAGCCGAAAAAGGCTGCAGGTGCATTAAGCTGGGCAGTAAACGAAATGATGCTCCGCTACGATATGTTTGCAGAAGCAAAGGTTCGCGATATCAAAGGCTATAACAACTATGCAAAATCGCACAATTTAGCATCCATGCCACAGGTTGTTATTATCATCGACGAGCTTGCCGACCTGATGATGGCAGCTCCCGGCGAAGTGGAAGACTCCATTTGCCGTCTGGCACAGCTTGCCCGTGCTGCCGGCATGCACTTAGTTATCGCAACACAGCGTCCGTCGGTTAATGTCATTACCGGTACAATTAAAGCCAACATCCCCTCCCGAATTGCATTTGCAACCTCAAACGCTATTGACTCCCGTACCATTTTAGATTCTTCGGGTGCTGAAAAGCTTTTAGGTCGCGGTGATATGCTATATCACCCCACAGGTGCATCCAAACCTATCCGTGTACAGGGTGCATTTCTCTCTGATGAAGAAAGAGATGCGATTATCGAGTTTGTAAAATCCACCTGCACCGCAAGCTATAACCCCAATATTTTAGAACACATTGAAAAAGAAAGTGTATCGGATAAGGAAAAAGCTGAAAGCGGTGGCGGCGAATGTGACGATTTGCTTCCAAAGGCGATTGATATTGTCATGGAAATCGGACAAGCTTCCACTTCTATGTTACAGCGCAAAATGAGCGTCGGCTTTGCAAGAGCGGGACGCATCATGGACCAGATGGAACAGCGCGGTATTGTGGGTCCCTCTCAGGGTAGCAAGCCCCGTGAAATTCTGATTACAAAAGAACAATACATGGAGCTTAAGGCAACAGGCATTTTCTCTGAGCCTATGAAATACGATGCCGACTAAAGGAGTCTTTATGAAAGTAGTTGTTTTAGATGCAGGAACACTGGGCGATGACATCGACCTTTCCCCTCTGCATGACAATTTTGACACAACGGTATACAAAAGCACCGCACCCGACGAAGTGGAACTGCGTACCAAGGATGCGGATGCGGTTGTGATTAACAAAATCAAAATGAATGCTTTAACTTTAGGACAATCCCGTCCAAAGCTTATTTGTCTTGCGGCAACCGGCTACGATAATGTGAACTTATCTTTTTGTCGCAAAGAAGGAATCGGCGTTTGCAATGTGGTCGGATACTCCACCGATTCTGTGGCACAGCTGACTGTAACACAAGCCCTTTATCTGCTGATGCATATGCCTGAATACACAGCTTTTGTAAACAGCGGTGTCTATTCGGCAGGTACCACCGCAAACCGCGTTTCTCCTACCTTTCACACTTTAAACGGAAAAACCTGGGGTGTTGTGGGCTTGGGAAACATCGGCAGAAAAGTAGCAGAAATCGCGAAAGCTTTCGGGTGCAAAATTCTTGCAAACAAGAATACTCCTGACCCGGATTTTCATTGTGTTTCTTTAGAACAATTATGCCGGAATTCAGATGTTATTTCTCTGCACACACCGCTTACCGAGCAAACCAAGCATTTAATTGACGAAAAAATGCTTTCCATAATGAAGCCAAGCTGTGTACTGATCAATGTAGCGCGCGGACTTGTTTGCGATGAGCAAGCGGTTGCGGATGCAATTTTAAGCGGCAAAATCGCAGGCTTTGGCACAGATGTGTATTCCGAAGAACCGTTTTCTAAAAATCATCCCATGCACAGACTTTTAAATTTACCAAACGTATGCCTTACGCCGCACATGGCATGGGCGGCACTGGAAGCCAGAAATCTCTGCATGGAAGAAATCCGCGACAACATATTGTCCTATCAGCAAAAGGGAATCAGAAATCGTGTAGACATATAAAAAAACTCCCCCGAAACATCTTGTTTCGGGGGAATTTCTATCATCCTGCAAGATCACTTGAAGAAATATCAAACATGTTCAAAAGCAGTATTTTTAAGTCAGGATACAAATTTGCATAGTCGGTAAAAGTAGCTGTGAACGCACTTTTTTCGCTGTCTCCCATGCTTTTATAAATGGACTTGGCAGAATCTATCTGCGATTTGTACGTAATCGTTTTCATTTCATTCATGTCCAGCTGAACGCCCTGGTCAATACGCGCCTGCAAATCTTCGCAAACATCTAAAACCAGTTCCTTAATCGCCTCACCATTTGCGGTATCAAACTTTGCCCAATAAAACGCGTCATAAAAACCGGGTAAATCTCTTTCAATAATACCCTGCGCACTCAACAGGTCAAATTCGTACACATCCGAGATCGGCACCACACTACCCTCAGCTGTCCAGACAAACACCTTTGCCTTTAAAGGATATTCAGTCGGCCAGATGTTAACAGCAGGACTGTTAGAGCCTGTATATAATTTTTTTGCTACTTTATAACTCCAATACACATCATTAATAACAGTACAACCTACAAATCTGCCTTGTGCCGTGTACCAGCAAACATATGCCGCACAAACCGGAGCCTGTCCTTCTTTTTCATCACCACCGGTTAATTCGTTTGAAGAGGACATGTTCACAACCACCGAACGACCGTCCTGCAAGTCGCCTACATCCTCAACCATATTGATTTTAGGTGCATCTACTGTAATTTTTGTTGTTTCTGTCGAAACTACCGATGCTGCAGCACCAACCGCCACAACCGGTATAGCAGAAAATATAGAAAATGCGAGCAAAATCGCCATTAACTTTTTCATCGTGCAGATAATCCTCCTTATCTAAAGTACTTATTTAGTATACCATATTGGCTTAGAATTTGTCAACCGTTTTATAAAACAGGAAATTTTTACACAAAAAAGGCAACGCAGGTTGCCTTTTTTATTTAGAACAGATTTACTCTGTTTTCAAGTGCTTTGGAAAGGGTAATTTCGTCAGCGTATTCGATATCGCCGCCGATAGGAATTCCTTTTGCAATACGGGTCACCTTTATGCCAAAGGGAGAAAGCAAACGTCCGATATACATACCGGTTGCCTCCCCTTCCACATCGGTATCAGTGGCAAGAATCACTTCTTCCACACCGCCTTGTGCAACACGCGCAACCAATTCCTTGATGCGAATGTCCTCGGGCTTTATGCCGTCCATGGGAGAGATTGCGCCATGCAAAACATGGTATAACCCTTTATACTCTTTTGTTTTCTCAAAAGCCACCACATCTGCCGGCGATTCACAGACACAAATCACAGACTTATCTCTGAAAGAATCATTACAGATTTCACAGGGGTCTTTGTCGGTCAGATTACAGCAAATGCTGCAATACCCTACTTTATCCTTGGCATCCTGAATGGCAGAAACAAGACTGCTTGCCTTTTCTTTGGAAAGCCCCAGCACATAAAACGCAAGCCTTTGTGCCGATTTATGACCGATGCCGGGCATCTTTTGAAATTCTTCTATCAGTTTTGCAACTGTTGCTGCATAATACGCCATTTATTGCCTCCTAAAAGAGTGTAAGCTGTTCACCGGATTTATCCTCTGCACTGAGCTTGTTGCCCGCTGCCGGTAAATTTCTTGCGCGGTATCCCTTTGTATCCGCAAGACCCGCTTCCGATAACTTTCTTAAATTAATCATTGTACCGCGCTTGCCGGGATTAAAGGTTTTTACGCCCTGCGCAGAGCGGGTTGCCTTTTCGGGCACCTGTGCGGTATTAAATACCATTGCTTTTTCATTTGAACCATATGCAACCATATCGGTATCCTCAGGGATAAAGATGGCTTTTACAAGCGGTGCATGGTCAGAATATGCATTTGCCAGCATCTTACGGTTGTTCTTGGTTACATAAGCTTTAACCGGAACCTTGCAGGTTCTGCCGTCCGCATATCCAAAGAACATGAAACCGCTGTAATCGGATGTGGGTACAATAGAGATGATTTTTTCGTTGGGTTGCATAGCCAACAGGTTGGGTGTGTATTCACCCATAGAGCTTACCTTGCAGTCCGGAATATCATTGATTCTCATTTTGTAAACATTGCACTGGTCGCTGAACAATAATACTTCGTTTTTATTGGAGGTTTCCTCCACCTGCACAATGCGATCATTTTCTTTCAACTTATGCTCACCGCTAGAACGAAGCGATACCAAAGATACCTTTTTCAGATACCCTTCCTCTGTCAGGAACAGCTTTAATGCATAATCTTCCACATAAACCTCGGTCTGGACATTAACAATCCCCTCTTCTTCCGGAATAACGCGAGAAATACGGCCTTTGCCGTACTTTTTGGCAATGTCCTCCAACTCTTTCGAAATGAGCTTTTTGATTCTGCGTTCGCTGGAAAGAGTTGTTTTCAAATCCTCAATCTCGCGCTCTAAATCCGCAACCGCTGCAATACTCTTTAAAATGTATTCTTTATTGAGGTTTCTCAACTTGATTTCAGCCACGAATTCAGCCTGAATCTCATCGATGTTAAAGCCTTTCATCAAGCCGGGCACAACCATGTCCGCCTTTTCGGTTTCACGAATGATACGAATGGCTTTATCAATATCCAATAAGATTTTTTCCAAACCGCGCAAAAGATGCAGACGGTCTTCTTTTTTCTTTAAATCGAAAGCTAAAATACGCTTTACACAGCCCACACGGAAGCGAATCCATTCCAGTAAAAGGCCGCGCACGCCAAGCACTTTGGGCATACCGTCAATCAGCACATTAAAGTTACAGCTGAATGTATCCAAAAGCGTGGTGTTTTTGTAAATCTGTGCCATCAACTTTTCCACATCCGCACTCTTTTTTACATCAATTGCAATCTTCAAGCCTTTTAAGTCGGTTTCGTCACGGATATCGGTAATTTCTCTGTATTTGCCTGCTTTAATACCTTCAACGACCTTTTCAATAATCACTTCCAGGTTGGTCGTGTATGGAATTTCGGTAATTTCAATAACGTTGTTTTTCTTATCATAATTATATGTGCCGCGGATTTTGAAAGAGCCTCTGCCTGTTTCGTAGATTTCACGCATAGCTTCTTGATTATAAAGAATTTCACCGCCACCCGGAAAATCCGGTCCTTGAATAATCGGAAGCAGGTCCGCCTTTTCGTCCCGCATCAGAGCAATAGTTGCTTCGCAAATCTCACGCAGGTTAAAGCTGCAGATTTTACTAGCCATACCAACCGCAATACCCTCATTGGGATTTACAAGGATATTCGGAAACTTAACAGGAATAAGCACCGGTTCTTTTAATGTGGCATCAAAGTTATCTACAAAATCAACTGCATCCTTATCAATGTCGCCAAAAACTTCTTTGCAAATGCTGTCAAGCTTTACTTCTGTATAACGGGCTGCAGCATATGCCATATCTCTGGAATATTGCTTACCGAAGTTACCCTTTGAATCCACGAATGGGTGCAAAAGCGCACCGTTACCGACTGTAAGTCTGACCATGGTTTCATAAATTGCCGCATCGCCGTGCGGATTCAACTGCATGGTACGTCCCACAACATTGGTAGACTTAGAACGGTTACCCGTTAAAAGGTTCATTTTGTGCATGGTATACAGAAGCTTTCTGTGCGACGGTTTAAATCCGTCAATTTCGGGAATGGCACGGGACACAATAACGCTCATGGCATAGGGCATGTAATTCTGTTCAAGCACATCGCCGATTTTTTGTTCAGTAAAATTCATTTCCCTTCTGCCTCCTTTACGAAATGTCTGCCATTTCCAGATATTCTACGCCATGCAATGCAATATGGTCTTTTCTGCCCTGCAGATTGTCACCCAGTAACAAATCAAACATTTCTCTGGTTCTCTGTTCATCCTCGGGCATAACTTTAATCAAACGTCTGGTTTCGGGGTTCATGGTGGTTTGCCACATCATCTCGGGTTGGTTTTCACCAAGACCTTTTGAACGCTGAATGGTGTAGTTTTTACCTTCTAATTTTGCTAAGATTTCCTGCTTTTCACTTTCATCGTAAGCAAAATAGGTTTCATCCTTATGTGTAATTTCAAACAGTGGAGATTCCGCAATAAAAATCTTACCTTCACGGATAAGTGTAGGTACTAAGGTATAGAGCATGGTCAGAATCAGTGTTCGAATCTGGAAGCCGTCCACGTCGGCATCGGTACAGATTATAACTTTATTCCAACGCAGGTTATTTAAATCAAACAGATTCATATCCTTGGTATGCTTGGATTTAATCTCTACACCACAGCCTAAGACTTTCAAAAGGTCTGTAATGATTTCACTTGCAAAAACCTTATTGTAATCAGCTTTTAAACAGTTTAAAATCTTACCGCGCACCGGAATGATTGCCTGAAATTCTGCGTCTCTGCCCTGCTTACAGGAACCCATCGCAGAGTCACCTTCCACAATGTACACTTCACGACGTGAAACATCCTTTGTTCTGCAATCAATAAATTTTTGTACACGGTCGGTTACACCGCTGTTGCCGGTAAGTTTCTTTTTCATGTTGACTCTTGTTTTTTCCGCATTCTCACGGGAACGTTTATTTACAAGAATCTGGTCGGCAATTTTGTCCGCCTCCACCTTATTTTCAATAAAATAAACCTGAAGCTCAGAACGCAAAAATTCCGTCATTGCTTCCTGGATAAATTTATTGTTGATTGCCTTTTTGGTCTGGTTTTCGTAACTGGTCACCTGAGAAAGGGAGTTGGAGACCAGCACAAGGCTGTCCTCAATATCCTGAAACGTGATTTTCGCTTCGTTCCCCTTATATTTGCTCGACTGCTTTATATAGCGGTCAATCTCAGCGACAAACGCAGAGCGCACCGCTTTATCGGGCGCACCGCCGTATTCCAAAAAGCTTGAATTGTGGTAATATTCAATGGCGTTGACCATGTTATTAAAGCAAAATGCCACCGAAAGTTTTACTTCGTACTCGGGCTTGTCCGCACGGTCTCTCCCCTTGCGCTTTGCTTCCGCATAATGGATATCGGTAAATCCGCTTTCGCCCGAAAGTTCTTTTGCATAATCTACAATACCGTTCGGATAGCAATATTCAAAATTCTGGTTGGTTAAATGGTCATGGAATTTGAATTTAAGACCTTTGTTTACCGCAGCCTGCTTTTTAATAACCTCCTGAAAATGTTCGGAGGGAATCTGAATATCGGTAAACACCTCTAAATCGGGCTTCCAGGTGATTTCGGTTCCGGTATGCTTGTAATCGGATTCTACCTTTTTCAAACCTCCGATGTTTTCACCCTTTTCAAAGTGCAGGGAATACTCAAAGCCGTCACGGCGAACCGTTACGTCCATAAACTCGGAAGAATACTGGGTAGCGCAGGCACCAAGACCGTTTAAGCCCAGCGAAAACTCATAGTTACCGCCTTCGATATTATCATACTTACCACCGGCATACATTTCACAGTATACCAGTTCCCAGTTGTATCTGCCTTCTTTTTCGTTAAAATCCACAGGCACACCGCGCCCCTGATCCGCAACGCGGATAGAATGGTCCGGAAAGCGCTCAACCGTAATGAGTTTGCCGTAACCTTCTCTGGCTTCGTCAATAGAGTTGGCAAGAATTTCAAACATAGAATGCTGACAACCTTCCAACCCGTCCGAACCAAAGATAACGGCAGGTCTTTTTCTGACTCTGTCCGCACCCTTTAAGGAGGTTATACTTTCATTACCGTATTCCGGCTTTTTCGCCATCTTCTTCAATCCTTTCAAATTTCAAAATATACATCTATATTATACTAAATATTGTGGATTTTGTCAAATATTTTTCTTCAAAAGCACAATTTATGCGTTTTGAACCGATGCGGACAGCACTTTATCCACACTCCACTGGAACACATCTTCACCCAATTTTTCGGTAACCCCTGCGCGAATCAGCATAGATTTTACCCCTTCATTCATCCCACAGAACACAATTTTGCGGTTTTGTTCCAGGCAGGCTTCGCAAAGCTCCATGATATATTCCGTACCGGTAATATCAATGGCAGGTACGCCTCGCATAGAACAAATCAGTTCGTCGCACGAGTCGTCTAAAGATTGTACCGCCTCGGAAAGCTTAGTTACATTCGCAAAGAAAATCGGGCCTGTGATGTACATAACCATGGTATTCTTATGGGCTTTTTCTACATTTTCGTCGCCCTTGAACTTCTTGTTTTCAACTTTAGAAAAGTCTACCTTCAGACCTGCGGCATTGAAAATAAACAAAATTGCCGAATAAGCGATACCGATTAAAATTGCAATAGTCAGATCAAACACGACGGTTGCAAGCATGGTAATTAAGAATTTGGAAATTGCCCGCTTAAAGCCTTTCCCGAAGAAATAACGGATGCTTTCCCATTCGTTCATACGCCATGCAGTTACCATCAGCACGCCTGCCAGTGCAGAAAGAGGCAGTTTTGCCATAACAGGTCCCAAAAGAAACATAGAAAGCAATAAACCTACTGCAGAGAATACCCCGCAAAGTCTGGTCTGGCAGCCGGATTTAATAGCAACACTGGTTCTGGCAATTGCCGCGGTTGCAGGCACACCACCGAAGAACGGAATGAGCATGTTTCCCACGCCCTGTGCCAACAGCTCCTGGTCTGCAAAGAATTTTTCGTTTTTCATACGGGAAGCAGATGCACCGCAAAGTAAGCTTTCAATCATACCAAGCGCCGCGATACTGATTGCAGGTGATATATATTCTGCAAATTTTGCCCACTCGATATTCGCAAAGCTTAAACGTTCACTCAAAAACAACGTTTTGGGAATTTCCCCTACGGTTGCAACATCCATACCAAACAAAATGCTGACGATAGTTGCCACAATAATGCCAACCAAAGATCCCGGAATTTTCGCGTTCCATTTTTTCGGCCAGATAATCATAAGCACTACAACCAAAAGACCAAGAAGTGTTGTTTCGATATCAGGTGTAAAACCAAGCTTCCCATAGGATAAAAGCTTTTCAATAGCACTCTCGCCTACGGAGGTTGTACCGAAGAAATTGTCAATCTGTCCCAAAGCAATAATAATAGCAATACCCGATGTAAAGCCTGTGATTACGGGACGCGGAATCATTTCAACAAGCTTGCCGATTTTAAATATTGCACACAAAACCAGCAAAATACCTGCCAGGAAGCAAACGACAAACACACCGTTTAGTCCAAAGCTTCCCAAAATACCTACTAAAATTGCAGACATTGCACCGGTCGGACCGCTGATCTGGAAGGATGCGCCCGAAAGTATACCGATAATCAATCCACCGATGATTGCGGTTACTAAGCCTGCTGCAGCAGATGCGCCACAGGACACACCAAACGCCAGTGCCAAAGGAAGCGCAACCGCTGTTACGGTCAGACCTGCCATCACATCCTTGCCCAGCTTCTGTGCATTGTAGCCCGAAAATTCATTTCGAAGCATCTGAAAATACGATCGAATCATGTAAAAAAACCTCACATTTGTTTCAAAATTTTGTACGATAAAATCCATCGGACAACTTTATAAGTTTAACAAAATTTGAAAAATTTGTCAAGAGTAATACTTTTTATATTAATTTAAATAAAATATATGACATTTTTCGCAAATTCTCTTGACATTTCCGTTTAAAAAGATTATAGTTAGATATTAGCAGATACTTTATTTGAAAGGGGATTGATAAATGAACAAGCAGGAAATCATACGCCTCGAGAACATTACAAAGGCGTTTGACACCGATACGAAAGTTCTAGACGAACTGAATTTAACAATCAGAAAAAATGAGTTTTTAACTCTGCTTGGTCCCTCCGGTTGCGGTAAAACCACCACTCTGCGAATTATCGGCGGTTTTGAAACACCGGACAGCGGTAAAGTCTTTTTTGAAGGTGCAGATATCACCGATCTCCCGCCTTATAAGCGCAGACTGAACACCGTTTTCCAGAAATACGCACTGTTTCCCCACATGAATGTGTACGAAAACATTGCGTTTGGTCTTCGGGTTAAGAAAACGGAGGAATCTGTGATTAAAAAGTCTGTTGCTGAGGTTTTGGAGATGGTTAACCTCTCCGGATACGAAAAACGTGCGGTTTCCGCTCTTAGCGGCGGTCAGCAGCAGCGAATCGCCATTGCCCGCGCCATTGTAAACAAGCCGGAGGTTTTGCTTCTGGACGAGCCTTTGGGCGCACTGGACTTAAAGCTTCGCAAGGACATGCAGATTGAGCTTAAAAATATACAAAGAGATTTAGGCATTACCTTTGTATATGTTACCCATGACCAGGAAGAAGCACTGACCATGTCGGATACGGTTGTGGTTATGAACGGCGGTCTGATTCAGCAAATCGGCACACCCGTTGACATATACAATGAGCCCAAAAATGCTTTCGTAGCTGATTTTATCGGCGAAAGCATTATTGTGGACGGTATTATGCTTAAAGACGAGCTGGTTCATTTTTGCGGAAGAGATTTTGTCTGTGTAGACAAAGGGTTTGAGCAAAACGAACCCATTGAAGTAGTTATCCGTCCCGAGGACGTGGATCTGGTAAGCCCCGACAAGGGACAGCTTACCGGTACCGTTTCTTCGGTTATCTTTAAGGGCGTTCACTATGAAATGATGGTAGAAACCCCCACCCTTACTTGGACAGTTCATTCTACAGACCTTGTAGAAAAGGGTTCTACAGTCGGCATTTCGTTAGAGCCGGATGCCATCCATATTATGAAAAAGAGTGATGCACCGGAAAAGGAGGCATGATTAAAATGAAACGTCACGCCTCTGCTTATGCATACCCTTATATTTTCTGGATGATTGTGTTTATCATCGTGCCGTTGCTTTTGGTTGCATGGTACGGCTTGTTTGACACAGAAGACGGAAAAATCCGTTTTACTCTTGAGTACATACAGCGTTTTTTCACAACGCCTGTGTACTGGCAGGTTTTCCTGCGTTCCATTTTACTTGCACTGATCAGTACCGTGATATGCCTTTTAATCGGGTATCCGCTGGCATATATCTTATCTGGTCCGAATGTGCAGTACAAAAGTATTTTACTGATGCTGATTATGCTTCCTATGTGGATGAGCTTTCTGCTCAGAACCTATGCATGGCTGACCATTTTAGAAAAGAACGGTATTTTAAACCAGATACTCCATTTTTTCCACCTGCCCGAGCAGAACATTCTATATACCCCTGCCGCGGTGATCTTAGGTATGGTTTACAACTACCTGCCCTTTATGATTATTCCGATTTATAACGTTTTGGAAAAAATGGATCACCGCCTGATAGAAGCGGCATCCGATTTAGGTGCAAGCAAAGGCAGAGTTTTTCGGAAAATTGTTTTTCCTTTAAGTCTGCCCGGTGTTGCCTCCGGCATCACCATGACCTTTATGCCATCGGTTACTACCTTTATCATCTCTTCCCTTTTAGGCGGTGGTAAAATCAACGTAATCGGCAACGTCATTGAACAGCAATTCAGCAAATCCAATGACTGGAACTTCGGTTCTGCTCTGTCTCTGATTTTAATCATCATTGTGCTTTTATCCATGCGATTTATGAACACAAAGGATGATGACGGCATTGGAGGTGGCATAATTTGAAGAAATTTTCAAAAAGGCTTTATACTTTTCTCGTATACTTCTTTTTGTATGCCCCCATCCTGGTTTTGATTGTCCAATCCTTTAACGGTTCGAAATATCGGACCGAATGGGGCGGATTTTCATTTAAATGGTATGTGGAAATGTTTCAGGACCGGGCAATTCTGCCGTCTTTACAAAACACACTGATTATTGCGCTTCTTTCTGCCGCTATTGCAACCGTAATCGGTACTTTTGCGGCAATCGGTATTCACAGAATGAAGCCGGTTCCGAAGGCAATTGCTATGAATGTAAACTATCTGCCGATTTTAAATCCGGATATTGTAACCGGTATTTCGCTAATGCTTTTGTTTACATTCTTAAGCATTCCGCTGGGATTCACTTCCCTGCTTCTGGCACATATCACCTTTAACATTCCGTATGTGATTATGAATGTACTGCCAAAGCTGCGACAGATGAATCCGCATTTAAATGAAGCGGCACTGGATTTGGGCTCCACGCCCTGGTATGCATTCAAAAAAGTCATTCTGCCCGAAATTCAACCGGGTATTGTAAGCGGTTTTTTGTTCGCATTAACCCTTTCCATTGATGACTTTATCATCAGCTTTTTCACCACCGGAAACGGTGTATCTACCTTGTCCATCACAATCTACTCCATGACAAGGCGTGGCGTAACACCCGAGCTGACTGCACTTTCGGCTTTAATGTTTGTGGTGGTTATGATTCTGCTGCTTTTAGTAAACTACGGCGGCAAAAAAGAGGATAAGATTGTAAAAGAGACAAAGCCACACCGGGAAAAATGGAAAACAGCTGTTGCCGTAACCTTGATTATCGGCATTTTCGCAGGTATTTTTGCTATCGACTATATCGAAGACCATACCGGCACCACCTTAAAAGTATTTAACTGCGGCGACTACATTGACGAAGAGGTTTTGGATATTTTTGAAGAAGAAACCGGCATACGCGTCATCTATGAAACCTATGACACCAACGAAAATATGTACAACAAGGTTAAGGCGTCCGGCTTAAACAGCTATGACATTTGTTTCCCCTCGGATTACATGACCGCACGTATGATTGATGAGGACATGCTTGCCGAAATCAACTTCGACAACATTCCCAACTACAAATACATCAGCGAAAAGTACACGGGTCAGCCCTTTGACCCCGAGGACAAGTATTCTGTTCCTTATATGTGGGGTACCGTAGGTCTTGCGGTAAACACCAACCTGATTAAAGAAGACATCACCAGCTGGGATGTTTTGTGGAATTCCAAATATAAAGGTCAGATTCTTGCCTTAGACAGTGAACGCGACGGCGTAAGCTTAACCCTTAAAGCCCTTGGTTATTCCTTAAACAGCGAAGATCCGAAAGAGCTTGAAGAGGCAAAAGAAGCTTTGCTTAAACAAAAAAGCAATGTACAGGCATACATCGGTGATCAGGTAAAAGAAAAAATGATTAACGAAGCGGCATCCATTGCGGTTTTATACTCCGGTGACGGTATTGCGCTGACGCAGGAGAATCCCAAATTCAAATACATCATTCCTGAAGAAGGTACAAATTTCTGGATTGATTCCATGGTTATTTTAAAGGATGCAGAAAACAAAGAAGCTGCCGAACAGTTTATCAATTTTATGTGCAGACCCGATATTGCTCTTAAAAATGTGGAATACATCTGCTACTCTACCCCTAATACAGAAGCATACAAAAAGCTTCCTGAAAGTCTTAAGAACGACAAGGCATGCTACCCGGATGAAGAAATTTTATCCAAGTGTGAGGTATATACAAACCTTGCCAAAAAGAGCCATGTCATTCAGGCTTACTCACAAATCTGGACAGAGGTTCTGTCTGAATAAAAAAGAACTGCAAGCGCATAGCTTGCAGTTCTTTTTTTTATTTAATAATAATGTCTGCTTCAGAAACAAAGGTTTTATCCTTATGAACGGTTGACGGGTTGAATTTTATATCCTGCATTGTGATTTTCTCTGCTCCTGAACCACCTGTATAAATGGTGCTTCCGTTTTGCACAATTACATTTTCAAGTGTAAGATTCCGTACCGCATGTTCTGCGTCGCAACCGCCTACCGTAATGGGTGGTTTGTTTCCGTTCCAGGGTGAATAAAGATTTTTAATTGTTACATTCTCAACAGACCCGTACGGACTTGGTAAGCCATTCGGCAAACCTCTCCCCTCATTTAAACGGCTGGTACTGTCCTGCACACTTTCCGCTAAAATAACACCATTAAAGGTTCCTATGCTTTCTTCCACATAGAAGTTTTCGATCAGCACATCCGAAACCTTAGCCCAGTCATGCATGGTGATTGCAACCGCATACCCGGTCTTTGTTACAACATAAGTATCCTTGATGGTAATATCATACATACTTTCCTGCTCCGAGGACGACCCGAAACGCACAGCATTGCCTTCTAAGTTATACATCATGTTGTTCTCCGCGTACACATCAAAGGTCGGTCTGCCAAAAGGATGCTCTTTGGTTGCAATTTTTTCATAATCTACACCATGCCAGCCAAAACAATCATCTGCCGCCATGATGAAGTTATCGGTAATCTTAAAGCCGTTCACTCCGTCTAAATCAATACCGTCATTATTTAAAAGAATCGCCATGATATTCATATTGCGAATTTCAAAATCCGAGCAATTTAAATACAAGGTTTGCCACTCTCTTGCATTACGGCAACCGATGCCATCAATCACAACATTATTGCAATTTTCGAAATAAATGCCTTTCTTAAATCCTGAATTGGTTGCGTTTCTGGACTCTAAAACACCTCTGCCATACACCTTGATGCCATTTGGATTTTCGCTTACATCATACGTTTCGATTTTTGCATCCAGAACAGCCCCCGGTGCCAGATACACGCGCATACCGGGCTTGAACTGAAGTGCCCCTACATTTTTATGAAAGCCTTCTTCAAAGTATACAATCTGATTATCTGAAAACGAAGGATTCACAGGACAATTTAAAACGCCATCGGCGTAATATGTAACGGATGGTGCGTATTTATACGGCACATCTGTTTCAAGGGGAGTGATTAAAAGAATTAAATCTTCATACCCCGTCCCGTCCTTTGTTGCCCAGTCTCTTACGAATAAGGTTTGAGGCGTGTTTAAATATATATATCCGACACCTTTAGATACAATACGCGGAATTTTCTTCTGTTGCGGTGAAACCATCCATTTGTCGCTGATAACCGTACCGTTAATTCCCTTTAACTCAAGTATAATCTCGCTGTTTAAATCCATGCTGACCTTCGCTACATTGAAATAGAACGAATCTTTATCGCGCGAACCGCCCTCATGCATGCCTTGCATTTCTTCCCGCCGCACGGGCACATTTTTACCGTTTACCGTAAGTGTCACCGTTTTGGAAAGCGGTTCTATGATTTTACCCGGATCGGGCACAACCACATTTTCTTCGTATTGGAATACCGGTGCTTGGAAAACAACAGTACCTGCACGGTCCACGATTGTTGTTTCCAAAACACATTGCTTGTTCTCCACAGCAATATCCGTTGCAAGATAGAACACGCCCGTCTGCCCGGTTGGGAGCCATGCGCTTTCAGCTGTTTTTACAGTCTGACCGTTTAACACCGCTTTGGTAATAAGCTTTATATCTCCATTCTGAGGTTGCAGTACTTTTACGTCAGCATGTATCTTTATAGAGCCTTCTTTTAACGTATAGATTTGCGTAGGAATTTCGGTTGCATTGTCATAATATGAAACAGTTGCCTGCACATAGCTTGTCTGCGCATTTACCGAAAGGCAAAACAAGCTGAGTAACAGCACCAAACCCAATAGTAACAAAACTGTTTTCTTCATTTTGTTTCCCTCCTATTCCAGTTCTGACAAAATTGTGCACTCAAATTGTATCTTGGAGTTTGCGTCCATATAAGATTGCGCTGTACCTAAAAGCGGATAAAAGGCAGTTGCTCTGAAATTGCCTGCAGGGCAACGCATACAAATCCCTGCCTGTTCTTTTGCGCGAACACCCTTAAGAACGCTCCAGGATGCGTTTTTTGCGCTGTATGCGCCATAATTCCCCAACGCTATAACACCGGGGTCATTCGGAACCTCTGTACTTGCATGCAAAACATTGGTTGCAGGCAACGGATTTCCGGAAAACACACCGACAGAGTAATACCCATTCTGTTTAAAGATTGCCTGAATTTCTGCTTCAATCTGACTTCCCACCGGACGGAGCACTACTGTTACATCTGCCTTTGCATCGGAGCAGTAAAGGGTTGCCGTGTTTTCGCTGACTGATACCGATTGCGGAATTAAATACTGCATTTTTGCCGCATTATAAATATTGGCACCGTAGTATTGCTTTGCATCTCCGCTGTCATCTGCAAATGCAGTATTGAAAATCTGCTGATTTAAAAGCGGTTTTTCTAAGCTTGCACGTTCCGCCGAAAGAAGCAAAAATCCGAAATCTTCACTTTGCTCTTTGGTTACAATCCATGCACCGTCTTTTTGATTTAAAATGCGGTTTTGTACAATCGGTCCGCCGGAGGTATTTACCACAAAGAATTCCATACGGATATTTTCATTTCCAATCGAGGTTTGTGAAACAATTTCACCGTTCTCTTTCGCATATTCGGGGAAATCTACAGAGCTTTCCGCAAGTTGTTTTTCCACAACAACCGCATTTTTTGTCAGAACTCCAATATTAGATGCAGGCTCTGCGCTTAAATTTTTAGTTATAAGCACACCATCGCATCTGGCAAAGAAATCGGAGGTATCTAAAAGTTCCAGTAAATTAGACCCTATTTTTAAAGATACAACACCGCCGTCTGCCCAGGCATACCCATCTTTACCATGCGTACCGAAGGTGGGCGCAAGTTGTTCTTGATTAACAGCTACATTAAAAAATCTCGTTCCGGGCTGATTGTTCGGAAGGTCTCTGGAGCGAACCCACACCTTATATTCGCCTGCCTCAGACACATTGAAATATGCTTTGGCAGGGGTCGCACTTCCGGGCGCCCCGTTTGTACCGCCTGTCAGAATACCTGTTTCAAGGCTACCGCCGCTTGCACTGCCAACTGTCCACGACCCTAAATTCGAAAAGCTTGAGGGCAGGAACAAATAGCCGTCTGTTTTGGTAATTTCAGGAATATCCGCAGAGATGATAACCGTTTGGGTTGCATCATCCCAGCCAACCGTTGCCCCCAATGCCTCTGCCACAAAACGAATCGGTACCATGACACGGTCGTTTCGCAACACTGCAGGTTGATCCAAATAAACGCTGTTTCCTGAAACATTTGCAAGCTGATTACCTACCAGAAGTGAAATGTTGATGCTTCCTCTTGTACCGGTAGCCGTCTGCATCGGGTCGTTCCATTGCACTTCGCACCCTAATGCTTCAAACAATGCTCTGAAAGGCACAAGCGTTCTGCCGTTTTCCACAAAGGGTTTGGAATCATCCTGAAAAATCAGATATTTCTGATTCAACTGAATGGCAATCGTATCAGAAGGTCTGTCGCTCTGAACGGGAATATTTGCAGGAATATATGTATACACCTTCTCTTTTTCAGGTTCCGGCTCATCTGCCGTCGGTTGGTCAAACGAAACAATCTCCGCTAAAGGCTGAATACCATTTATTTTAAATGCAGATTCCATTGCCTCTTTGGTTTCAGGTCCGCTGAATTTTTCGTTTGTTGTAAGCACAACCGCCATCACACGCCCGTAATTTCTGGAGCTGTCAACAATTTCCACCGTGCAGGGACCTTTTTTAAGTTCAAAGCTGCCCCCTGCTTCCCATGCCCATCCGTCAACATGGTGTGTTCCGAACGTGTGTTTGGATGTAACGCCGTTTACGCAAAGCGAAAACTTTCTGGAGCCTGCAGATTTTTCGTAGTCGCGGGTGTACGCAAAAAGATAATATGTGCCGGCAGACGGCAGTTCAAACGAAACTTTAGCTGACTCCGCTACTGCAGGTTTAGGCGATTTCAAAAAAGGAAGAAATCCGCCACCCGATGTATCCTTTTCGCCGTCCGTCAAGGTCCAGCTTCCGAGATTTTTTTCAAAATCTGATGCTTTGATATACTGCACAGAATCTGTCGCATGTACAACCGGCATCATACTTAAAAGTATACATAATACAGCAACTATGCCTATTATTTTTTTCATATTTTCCCCTCCACAACTTTAATTCTGCTTTAATTATAATTTTTTATTGACTTTTTGTCAATCATACGATATTCTAAATATAGAATAATATGAAACCGAAAAAACTTTATAATAAAAGGATTTTCACAGAAAGGAACAGTAAATGAAACAAGTAAAACCTCCGCTTATGACCAATATAAATGAATTGCCTGTCCATTTATTCATCATAGGCGGTACAGACAATCAAAAGCTTTGTAACCGACCTGCCGGCGCATGCCAATGGCACATTTTCTTTACTGCAAGCGGTGAAGGATCATTTTTTACCGCAAACAGCAAACATAAGCTTTCTACAAAAACGCTTATGCTTATCAAGCCCGGTGAAGCACACAAATATATGCCTCTTTCCCAAAAATGGGAAACCCGGTGGATACTGTTTTCCGGAAACAATATTGACAATCTCATGTCGGCACTCGGCATAACCGAAACCACAGCCATTACCGTTGAAGATGAGGGGCTGTTAAGCAAAAGCTTTCACAGTATATTCAGCATCTGTAAGAACAGCTATGATGCCATTACTGTTTCTCATCTGCTGTATTCGTTGCTTTGTGAAATTTCCAAATGGCATGCAAAAGAAAAGGAAGTCGTTTTATGTGATGCTGTCCAACGCGCTACCGATTATATGGCATGGAACTATAACAAAATTATAACATTAAACGAAATTGCAGATTTTTCACATGTTTCTCCCCAATATTTATGTCGGTTGTTTAAAAAACATTTTGATATGCGTCCATTTGAATATTTAAATAAAATCCGCGTTCAGCGCGCGCAGGAAATGCTGATGACTTCGAATAAAAAAATCAGCGAGATTGCGTCCCTTTGTTGCTTTGAGTCTCCTAGCTATTTTACAAAAACATTTAAAACGCATGCAGGCATTTCCCCGTCAGAATTTTCAAAATATTATAAAGAATAAAAAAACGCGGATAAAAATCCGCGTTTTTATGTACACTTTTTTAGAAAAGAACTGCTTTAAACTGTTCACAGTACTTACCGAAATCTTTAGAGAATTCAGCAGGCATGTGGTCACCAAACGAAAGACCGGTAATTGCCATAAGCACAACACAAACCTCAATAAAGAGAACGAGGAACGGAACAATTTCCAGAAGCTTTGCACTGCCTTTAAGGAAACCGATGTTGGAAAGCATACCGGAAAGGAGCCACAAAACAATACCTAATGCAATCAAGGTCAGAATAGTGAATACGTCAGATACATGGGTCGGATAAAGCAACGCCTGGTCTTCTTCAATATTCAGCTGTTTTACATTCTGGCTGTTTGCACTACGGATAGCAGCTTCATCTTCCTTAAATTTTGCTGAAATATTAGATTCGCTGTTGAAAACAGGATCAATCTTGCCATCCATTGTTTTCTGAATAGTTGAAATTTTAGAATCATAACGCTTAGAAATATCAGCCTTTTCCTTTTCGCTGGTGACACCTTTCAGTGCTGCTGCTTTTTCTTTTTCAGCCTGTTCAATCATAGGCAGATATTCTTCAGGTACTTCAGGCATATTTTTTTCAATCCATGCCTGTCTGTCAGCGTTGAACTGCTTGGTCAGTTCCTGAATTTGTGCACTGCTGGAAGCATTGCTTTCTGCAATTTTCTGTGTATAGAATTCTGTAACATTATCAATTGTAATTCCTGCTTTAATTGCTGCAACAAAACATACTACTGCCAAAATTGCCGCAATAACAATCAGTGTAATCCGAACTTTAGATGCACCTTTTACTGTTTTGGGCGCTTTAATTTGTGTTTTTTTTGTTTCGCTACTCTTTGCCATATTTATTCTCCTTTTTGATTCATGCTGCGTGTTGCCTGATTCCGTCGCGGAAATTTGGGCAGACTTATAGCATAACACTTTTTTCTATATTATAGACCATTTAGAAAAAAAAGTCAATACTTTTATCTACATTTTTACACATATATTTTACATATTTTTCATTTTCGATCGTTATCTTTCGGATAGTGGCACATAAACACGCGGTTCCACAACAGATTTATATGCAGGACGGATAATTTTGTTGCCGTTGACCAGTTCCTCTATACGATGCGCACTCCACCCCGCAATTCGCGCCACGGCAAATATCGGCGTATAAAGCTCGGGCGGTAAATCCAACATGGAATACACAAAACCGCTGTAAAAATCAATGTTGGGGCTTACGCCCTTGTAAATCTTGCGTTTGGCACAGATGGCTTCTTTGGCAAGCCGTTCCACACGCATATACAGCGCGCATTCTTCTTCCTTCCCTTTTTCTTTGGAAAGAACGCCTACATATTTTTTCAAAGCGTTTGCACGGGGATCCGACAGCGAATACACCGCATGTCCCATTCCATAAATCAAACCGCTCTTATCAAAAGCTTCTTTATTTAACAGCGCGTCTAAGTAGCTTCGGATTTCCTCTTCATCCGCCCAGTCTTTAACGTGCTTTTTCATATCTGCAAACATTTCTGTTACCTTAATGTTTGCGCCGCCATGCTTAGGTCCTTTCAAAGAACAAAGAGATGCCGCCATAGAAGAATAGGTATCTGTCCCCGAAGATGTCACCACATGCGTTGTAAAGGTCGAGTTGTTACCACCGCCATGCTCGGCATGAAGCACCAGTGCTAAGTCTAAAAGCTTTGCTTCTAAAGGCGTGTATTTTCCGTCATGTCTTAAAAGACGCAAAACGTTTTCAGCCGTGGAAAGCTTAGGGTCCGGATGCCGGATTACAAGACTTTTATGCCTTGTGTAATGATTATATGCCTGATACGCATAAACCGAAAGAATCGGAAAGTTTGAAATCAGCTGAATACATTGACGCAAAACATTCGGCAGACTGGTATCGTTTGCATTTTTGTCATATCCGTAAAGGGTCAATACACTTCTTGCCATGGAATTCATCACATCCGCGCTGGTTGCCTTCATAATAACATCCCGCACGAAATTCGTGGGCAATTTTCTGTAATGCACCAAAAGCTTATCAAAATCTTCCAGTTGCTTTTTATTCGGCAACGCGCCAAACAGCAAAAGATATACGGTTTCTTCAAAACCGAAACGGTCATCCTGCTCAAAGCCGTTTATAATATCATTGATGTTGATGCCACGATAAAAAAGCTCGCCTTCTATCGGCACCTGTTTTCCGTCAACAGTTTTAAATGCATTCACGGTCGATATTTCGGTAAGTCCTGTTACGACACCTTTGCCATCTAAATCACGAAGTCCTCGTTTCACCTGATGTGTTGCGTAAAGTGCCGGGTCGATTGCTCCATTTGCTATACACTTATCCGCAAGTGCATAAATTTCCGGTGTGATTGCTGAGTAGCTCTGTGCAGACAATTGTTTTTCTCTCCTTTTCCATAAATTTTTCTCATTTTTATTATACTCGATTTCTACGAATAAATCAAGTTGAATTTTTTCGCAGAATATGTTATAATAATTGCAGTTCTACAAAGGGGGTTATAATTTTGGCAGAACGTTTTATGCGAACCGAAGCAATTTTCGGAAAAGAAAATATGGATAAATTGCAAAACGCCCATGTTTTAGTATTCGGCATAGGCGGTGTGGGCGGTTACGCTGTAGAAGCACTTGTAAGAAGCGGTATCGGCACGATTGGCATTGTGGACAACGACAGAGTTGCAAAAAGTAATTTAAACCGCCAGATTATTGCAGACGAAACTACAATCGACATGTATAAAACCGATGTGGCAGAAGAACGTATTAAAAAAATCAATCCTAGGTGCAATGTGCACAAATACAATGTATTCTATATGCCGGATTGTAAGAACATCCCCTTTGAAAATTATGATTACGTTGTAGACGCCATTGATACGGTAACTGCAAAAATTGACATCATCCAAAAATGTAAAGCTTTAAATATTCCTGTTATTTCCTCTATGGGTACCGGCAACAAAACAGACCCCACTAAATTGCAGGTCACAGATATTCAAAAAACCTCTTTCTGTCCCCTTGCAAGAGTGATGCGCCATGAGCTAAAAAAGCGGAGCATTAAAAACGTCAAGGTAGTCTACTCCACAGAAGAGCCCATCTCTAAAACGGTTGAAGGTGAGCGTCAGGAAAGACATACGCCCGGAAGCTTTATGCCCGTTCCTGCAACTGCAGGCTTAATCATAGCCGCTGAAGTCATAAAAGATATCATTCATAAAACATAAAAGTAACCGCACCGAATCGGTGCGGTTACTTTTATGTTTTGTTTCGGGGAGACAGAAAAAGTGCACAAGCACCGTCTCCCAACACATTCACTGCCGTTCTTCCCATATCCAGCACCCTGTCAATGCCCGCAACCAACGCCACACCCTCTATCGGAAGTCCGACACTTTCCAATGCCGCCGCAAGCATAATCATCCCTGCACCGGGTACACCTGCAGTCCCGATAGACATAACGGTAGCACTTACCGTTACAATCACACATTGGGCAACCGTCAGTTCCAATCCGTAGCAGGCGGCAATAAAGCTGACACATACCCCTTGATAAATACCCGTGCCGTCCATATTTAAAGTCGCACCCAAGGGAATCACAAAGTCGCGGACACTTTGCTTGGCACCGAGCTTTTCTGTGCACTTTAAATTCTGAGAGATTGCACTGACCGAAGAGGCGGACGAAAACGCAAGCATTGTTGCCGGTAACATTCCTTTCAGAAAGCGTAAGGGTGAAATTTTTTGTTTGCTGAATACAATAGGAATATACACCAGCAATACATGTAAGAGAAAAGACAGATACACACATGCAATCAGCATCAAGAGGTTGCCGAGTATCTGTATTCCGGTCTGCACCACCATAAGTGCCACCAGCGAAAACACGCCGATTGGCGAAAGGGAAATAATCATTTCCATAACGCGTACAGATAATGTTTCTAATTTCTGCACGCCCGATAGCCCCGGATGACTCGGAACCGTTAACATGGCGACACCGAAAAAAACAGCTGCCACAATCACCTGTAACATATCTCCTGCTGCAAAGGCAGATACTAAATTTGACGGAAATGCGTTTATAAAGGTATCCGAAATATCCATAGAAACATTCCCGTTCCAGGATATATTTTCCGTTTGAAGTCTGCCGAACAAAGGGTTAAAAAGCTGCGCAAGAATCAAGCCGATTATCACCGCAACCGCTGTAGTAAGCAGATAAAAAACCACCGTTCTTCCACCCAAAAGCTTTACCTCGCGCACGTCCTTCATGGATGTGATGCCCGAAATGATTGTCAGAAACACCAAAGGTGTTGCAATAAACCGAATGAGATTCAAAAACACTGTTCCTAACGGTTTTACATAAAGGTTTGCAAAATTTGGGTAGTTGGTAAGATAGGCACCTGCCAGAACCCCTAAAAGCATGCTGAACAAAATTTTTATCGGAAAAGAAAACTTTAATTTCATGTAAATCACCCGATACTCATTTTGTGAATTTTTTTACTTTTAAAACTGAAAAAGATGCCCATCAAGACATCTTTTTCCCGTAATACACATACTTTTCCAATTCAATTTTTCCCTGTAACACAGACAAATCCGAATCTGAAATCAGTTTTTCCTTTTGTGCTTTAGTAAGCTTTTTGGTCCAATATTCAAGCTTGGAAGCAGACTGTCTGTCCTCAGTTTTAAAAATACACTCCATCCCAAGTGCAGTTTTCCCTCGGGTATATTTTGCACCTTTTCCGTTTTTTGAAATATGCTCGCGCAGTCTGCGTTCAACATCCGTGGTAATTCCCGTATACAAAGACCCATCAGCGCAACGCAATATATAAATAAAATACATATGCCGAACCCACCTTTTAATACAGTATAGCATAACTAAAACCAAATTGCAATGGACAAGACAAGAATTGTGTGGTATACTTTTTCCGAGGTGAATATTATGCTGAAAACGCAACTTTTTGCAATGCAGGATATAAAATACCGGGATTTTCACGCAAAGCTGATGCCGACCGTTTCAAAGGACCGTGTCATTGGCATCCGTGTACCCGTGCTCCGGAAATTTTCAAAAGAATTTTTCAAAACAGAACGTGCAACGTCCTTTTTAGACACCCTGCCCCACACCTACTTTGAAGAAGATAACGTGCATGCATTCTTAATTGAACAAATCAAAGATTTCAATTTGTGCATTCAAAAAACAGAGGCTTTTTTACCGTTTATTGACAACTGGGCAACCTGTGACATGTTAAGACCTAAGGTTTTCAAAAAACACAAAAAGGAACTTTTGCCTTATGTCCTGCGCTGGTTAAAAAGCAATAAAACCTATACGGTACGCTTCGGCATTGGTATGCTTTTAAGCTTTTATCTGTCCGAAGATTTTGACCCGTCTTTCCTGAAAGAAGTAAGCAAAATACAATCGGACGAGTATTATATAAACATGATGATTGCCTGGTATTTCGCAACAGCACTCGCCTTGCAGTATGAACATACAATTCCCTATCTTGCGGAGAAAAAGCTTCCTTTGTTTGTGCACAACAAAACCATTCAGAAAGCCATCGAAAGCTACCGCCTTTCAAAAGAAACAAAGGACTACTTAAGAACATTAAAAATAAAATAAGTGTTTTTGAGCAGACTACTCTGTAAAAGGAGTGGTCATATGGAATTTAAAGAAGCACTTACACTAAAAGCAGAATTAACCAAGCACCGCCGTCATTTGCACGAAAATCCCGAAATCGGCTTTTCGTTAGACGAAACAAAAGCATACGTTTTAAACGTATTGAAAGAATATGGCTATGCGCCAACGCCTTGCGGAAAATGCGGTATAACCGCCACCGTCGGAAAAGGAGAAAAATGCATTTTACTGCGTGCGGATATGGACGCTCTGCCTATATCGGAGCAGACAAATCTACCATATAAATCCAAAAAAGAAAACCAAATGCACGCCTGCGGGCACGATATGCACACCGCCATGCTTTTAGGCGCCGCAAAGTTGTTAAAAGCAAATGAAGATGTGCTTAAAGGCACGGTCAAGCTGATGTTTCAACCTGCTGAAGAAATACTGAGCGGTGCAAAGGACATGATCAAAAACGGCGTGCTGGAAAATCCAAAGCCAGATTGTGCACTTATGATTCATGTAAGCACAGGTTTGCCCCAAAAAGCAGGTACAATTATTATTTCTGCACCGGGAACTGTCGCCCCTTCTGCCGATCATTTTGAAATCACCGTAACCGGAAAGGGATGCCACGGGTCAACACCTCAAAACGGAACCGACCCCATTTTGGCAGGCGCACATATTTTGTCGGCGGTCAGCGCATTGCAAACCCGCGAATTTTCAGGTACACCCATTACCCTGACCTTTGGAAGCTTTCGCGCAGGCAACTGCGCAAATGCAATTCCCGAAACCGCAACCTTAAGCGGAACACTGCGCATGTTTGATGAACCGGAAAGAGTGCAATTCAAAGCAAGACTTACAACTATGGTACAGGACTTAGCCAAAAGCTTTGGTACAACCGCATCCGTAAATTTCTTTGCAGGCTGTCCATCGCTGATTTGCGATGAAAAACTCGCAACACTTGGTCTTAAAATATTTCCAAACAGTATAAATGCCGGCAGTTTTCCGAAAAAAGCCAGCGGGTCAGAGGATTTTGCATATATCAGCCATCAAACACCGTCACTTTTAATCAACATTGCCGCCGGGGATAGCAGAAACGGTTTTTCCCATCCCCTGCACAACGCAAAAACTACATTTGACGAATCCGCTTTGCCTGTCGGGAGCTTTGTGTATGCAAAATTTGCCGAAAGTTATTTAAGAGAATAAAAAATCTGCTTGAAATTCAAGCAGATTTTTTTATTGAACTTTTTGAATTACCTTCAACACGGCATCACAAATACCTTTAGCGGCAGAATTGATAAAATTATCATCAAGCTGTCGCGAAAGATCCTCCTGGCAGGACATAAAGGATATTTCTAAGATTAATGACGGCATCTCTGCCTGGTTGATTACAACGTAGCGATTGTTATCAATCACACCTGCACGGCGGAGTCCCGTCTCCTCGGTAATTTCATCGTAGAAAATGTTCGCAACCTCTTTATTTGTAATATTGGAATACTTCGGGGTCGAGTCCGAAAAATAAACCTGTGTTCCGCTGACAGACGGATTGCTTGATGCATTGTTATGCACACTTAAGAACAAATCGGCTCCAAGTCCGTTTGCTTCACGCGGGCGGTCATACAAACCGACATGTGCGTCTGTAGAACGGGAAATATAGGTTTTCACGCCGTTCGCTTCCAAATACTCCTTTGCCTTGAGCGCAATTTTAAGATTGGTTGTTTTTTCATAGATGGTTATTTTTTCGCCGTCATCGGGAGAGATATATTCCCCAACAGCACCAACATCGCTGCCACCGTGACCGGGATCCAAATACACCGCAAAGGTACCGGGATCCACATCTCCAATCACATCTCCCTGCGAAGGGTTGTCTGATGCAGAATAAGTCAACGTGATAACATAATCATCGCCGTTCGTACTTTTGGAAACCGTGTAACCGGTTGCGGACGAAAGATCTAAAACCGCACGTGCAGTTGTGGGATCAAACTGTCCGAGGCGTACCGTTTTGAGCAGCCCTTTCCCGAGCGTTACTGTGCTTGAGGTCGCAGATATGCGTGTTTCATCAAAATCAAAAACCAGTCTTGTCGGGTTGGAAAGTGTCATGGTTGAAGCCTTTGCTTTTCCCACCCCTTTTAAAGTAATAACCGACTTTTCTGCGCTGTCCTCCGACTGAACTGCGGTCAGATAATGGCTGTATTCGTATGAAGGCGTTTCAGGCTCCGGTGTCGGTTCAGGTTCAGGTGTGGGTGTCGGCTCCGGTGCAGGCTCAGGCTCCGGTGTAGGAACCGGCGTCGGTAAAGGGTCGGGTGTCGTTGCAGGAGAAAGCAAATCTACAATATAATTCACAGCATCCCATTTAACCGTAAAGCCTAAGTTTTCCGCCACAAAGCGCACCGGAATAAATGTTCTGTCCTCTACGATGGTTGCAGGCGCATCCAATGTTTTTTGCACGCCGTCTATTTTTGCAACGTTATTATCAATCTGTAATACAATTACATGACCGGCATAATCAATGGTAACCTGCCGTTCTGCATCGGACCAGGACACGTTTGCTCCTAAATCCTCAAACAGTGCGCGGACAGGAATCATTGTACGGTCATTTATAATACGCGGTTCCACATCGGTGGGCACCGACTCAAAATCCAATCGTAAAATAACGCTTTTGGCTGATGCTGTTACACCACAAAAGCATGAAAAAAGCATTACAATCGCGAGAATTGTCGCGATATACCGTCTCATTGGAATCGCCTCCTTTTATTTGGGTTTATACATATAGTATAACAGATTTTTCGAGAAATTTCAACACGTATTGTAAAAATAACATTGCAAAATTATTAAAACTATGTTAAGATGTCATTAATGAAAGGAGTGTCTTATGCAAAAGATTCACTTTGAAATCATAGATTCGACCAATACTTATGGCAAAAGCATACTGCGAAGTGGCAATTTTCAATGCCCCACTCTGATTACGGCGACCAGGCAGACCGGTGGTCGTGGCAGAAATAATCGTAGCTTTTTCTCAGAAGGGGGACTTTATATGTCCTTGCTGTTAGACAGCCACAACCCGACATTTCCAATCACCTGTGCCGCTGCCGTTGCTGTAAAACAATGCATTTTTGAAGTTTATGGCATAGACCTTTCCATAAAATGGGTCAACGATTTGTTCTATAACCATAAAAAAGTCTGCGGCATCTTAACCGAAGCGGTTACGGACGAAAACAGCATTCTCAAAGGTTTTGTTTGCGGTATCGGTTTAAACACCCAAAATACCGTACTCCCCGATCCTTTAAAAGAAATCGCGACCACCCTGCCCGTTCCCAAAGAAGGTCTTGCAGAAAAAATTGCAGAAAAAATTCTTACATTTTATCGGTCGGACTACCCGGTTATGCCCCTTTACAAAGAGGGATTGTTACTAAATCTTAAAGTCAACGCCTATCAAAACGATGCATTTTTGTTTTCGGGCACTGCCGTTGACATCAACGAAAACGGAAACCTGCTTGTAGAGACAGAAGATGGACTTCAAACCCTTACCTCGGGAGAAATCAGCATTAAACTGTCATAACGGAGAAAATCATGAGAAATTTACTGTTAATCGGAATTAATTCAAAATATACCCATTCCAATCTGGCAATCCGCTACATGCGCGCCTTTGCCAATGTGCCTATCGTCGAATACACAATAAACGACGATATATTTACAGTATACAGAAAAATGCTGGAATTTGACACAGAATTCTTTTGCTTTTCGGTGTATATCTGGAATGTTGATTTTGTAAAACGGCTTTGTGAAATGCTTTTTACCGCCAGGCCGGAAATTAAAATTATATTCGGCGGTCCGGAAGCCGGCTACGACAAGACGCATCTGTTTCAAAGCTGTCCTTGGCTGTTCGGCATCATCACAGGTGAAGGTGAGGAAGCCATAAAAGCATTAGCAGACGGCAAGCCTTTTTCTTTGATTCCGAACCTTTCCTATCGTAAAGAGAACGGCATTGAAGAAAATGCTTTGGAAAAATGTGATTTAAGCAAGCTTGTGTTCCCTTATACAAAGGAAGAACTTTCCACAACCTTAAAGAACAAAATCCTGTACTTTGAAACGGCACGCGGTTGTCTGTTCCGTTGTGCCTACTGTTTGTCCTCCGCCGAAGGGAAAACAAGGTTTTTCCCCATGGAATATGTAAAGCAGGGACTTATGTTTTTTATGGAAAACAAGGCACCGCTTGTTAAGTTTGTGGACCGGACCTTTAACGAGAATAATGAACGTGCTTTGGAAATCATCCAATTTATTTTAGAGCACAATCAATGCACCCGCTTTCATTTTGAGGTTGCACCACAGCTTTTAACCGATGATTTTATCCGTCTTTGTGCAAGGTCACCCGAGACCTTTCAGTTCGAAATGGGCATCCAGACCACAAACAAAGAAACCATGCTTGCAATTCACCGCCCGTACGAACCTGAAAAGACAGCAGAAAAAATTAAAAAAATCCCTGCTTCTATTCATCAGCATCTGGATTTAATTGCAGGATTGCCCCTCGAGACCTTAGAAAGCATTGCAGACGGCTTTAATTTTGTGTATGCTCTAAAACCCCACATGCTTCAGCTTGGCTTTTTAAAACTTTTAAAACACACAAAAATGTATGACATGGCAAAGGATTACAATATCCGTACCACTACATTTCCGCCCTTTGAGGTGCTTTCTACCGACAGCATGTCTGCTTCAGATATCATTTTACTAAAAAAGGTAGAAAATGCGGTCGACCGGATTTACAACTCGGGTGCATTCTCTGAAACAATTGCGCTGTTAAATCCCGAAAATCCTTTTGTGTTTTACAAACAGCTTGGCGAAGATTTGTATCGGGAAGAATTTGAAGCACCCATGTCCCGAAACGATTTATATGTTTTTATGTACAAGCATTTTCCGGAGCATAAAAAAAGCCTTGTAATTGATTTTTTGAAAAACAATTACAAAGCTAAATTGCCTGAAATATTTACAGACGAATATCCTGATGCAAAGCAGTTGCACAAAAAACTCTCTAAGTCAGACACCTTCAAGGACATAAAATTCCGACTGGTGTTTGCCGCAGACAGTGTGTTTGCAATTTCTGAAAACTGCGTTACAGAGATTGATTTAAGTACGCTTTAGCCTGCGCGCAGTCAAGAGCAATCTGCGCTTTCAGTTCATCTAAGCCTGAGAACCGTTTTTCGGTTCTCAGTTGTTTTTTTAACGAAACTTTTGCCTGCATGCCGTAAAAATTCTTGCACACACCAAACAGATGCGTTTCAATAAGCGGTCTGTCTGCACCAACTGTCGGTTTTAACCCAACATTGGAAACACCATGATACAAAACACCGTCAATTTCGGTAACCGATGCATATACACCGTAAACCGGCAGAATCTGTTCCGCGTTTACCGCAATATTGATGGTGGGAAATCCGATGGTGTCACCAATATGATTGCCGTGCACCACCTCACCCATTACAAAAAAGTCGTAGCCCAGCATACGGTTTGCCTGCTCCATGTTTCCTGCAGAAATATATTCCCGAATCTGCGTGCTGGACAGCAAAACGCCATCTTCGTACATAAGCGGTAAAACCATAACTTCGATGCCCTCTTTGGCACAAAGCGCTTTTAAAAGGTCGGTATTCCCTACGCCTTTAACACCAAAAGAGTAATGCGAGCCAACCACCACTAAGCTTGCTTTTAACATCTCCTTTAAAATTTGTTTAACAAACACTTCGGGTGCTTTTGCTAAGAAAGCTTCGTCCGCATCCTGCAAAAGCAGATAATCCGGCTTTAATTTTTCCAAAAGCACTGCCTTTTTGGCTTCGGTATGGGTAATAACTTTACTTAAATCACCAAACACCGTTTTGTGATGCTTAGCAAAGGTATATACAGCACTTTTTACCCCTCTTTCTTGGGCCTGTTCTATACAGGTTGCAATGACCTTCTGATGGCCTTTATGTATGCCGTCAAAATTACCCAGTGCAATGCAACCGTTTTCAAAAGGTACCGATTCACTCGGCAACCGTATTGTTTTCATGTTGTATCTCCTCTAAAACGGTTTCGGGTGCAATCAATACACCCTCTAATGCATTCTGTTTATAAAGCTCTTCAAATTTTTCTAAAGTTACCGCGCTGTCCAGGGTGAACCGACCGCATTTATTACGCTCTAAAGCAGTCATATGCGCAAAGGTTCCCAAAGCTTTTCCGATATCCGAACAAAGGGTTCTGATATATGTGCCTTTGGAACAGTCCACCTGTAATTCCAGCTGACCTTTTTCCAAATCCATGTGTAAAAGTTCAATGTTGAATATGCAGATTTTACGCGGTTTGCGCTCTACTTCAATCCCTTTTCGGGCAAGATTATAAAGCTTCTGTCCATTAATTTTTATGGCAGAATACATGGGCGGAATCTGCTCCTGCTCTCCCAAAAAAGATTTTAAGACCGTAAGAACCGCCTCTTTGGTCACATGGTCAAAGGGCTTTTGTTCCAAAACTTCGCCCTCGCTGTCCTGGGTGTTGGTTTCCGCACCCAACTGAACCGTTGCTCTATACCCCTTGTTACCATCCATAATCATCTGGGAAAGCTTTGTTGCCTCTCTGCCGATACAAATGGGCAAAACACCCGTAGCAAGCGGATCCAAAGTCCCTGTATGCCCTACTTTTTTAATGCCTGTAATTCTGCGAATCACCGCAACGGCAAAGTGTGAGCTTCTGCCCTGCGGTTTATTTATGTTTACAATTCCTGTCAAATCCATTCCTCCAATGCTTTCAGCACGGTGTTTTTTGTATCCTCCATAGACGTATGGAAGGTACAGCCGGCAGCTCTTGTGTGACCGCCACCGCCAAATGCGCCCAAAAGCTTTGCCGCATCCACATAAGAACATGTGCGCATGCTAACCTTGACACTATCCTCATAGGTTTTCAGCAAAAACGCCACCTCTGTACCGTCTACCGAGCGCAACACATCAATTAATCCTTCTGTATCCTCTTTGGTTGCACCAATTTCAGAAAGTGCCGCATCGTCAATTAACGCATAGGTCACTTTCCCGTCAAATGCCTGTTGCATAACGTCAATAATATATGCGCGTGCCTTTAAAGCAGATTTGCTTTCGGTTTGAAACAATTTGCGGTTGAAAAAGCCGTAATCTGCACCGTATTCCATAAGGCGTGCCGCATACCGATGGGTATCGGGCGACGTATTGGTATGACAAAAACAGCCTGTATCCGAGGCAATAGAGCCATAAATCAGAGAAGCCGAAATCTTATCCCATTCAAAGCCCATCTCCTCACAGAGCAAATAAAGAATCTCGCCTGTTGAAGAAGCTTTAGGCAGAATCAAATTATAAGTTGCAAAAGCAGGATTACTCACATGGTGGTCAATGTTAAATGTAGTGTCAGCCTTTTCATAAAGCGCCTGATATCTGCCCAGACGATGCAGCTCTGCGCAATCTAAAGACAGACACACCGCATGCGTTGTATCCTCAGCCGGCACATCTGTATAAAAGACATCCCCATAAAGGTCCGCCATAAACTGCAGACGTTTCGGAACATTCCCTGCCACATAAACAGTAACACTTTTTCCCATTTTCTTCAAAATATGGGCAAAACCGAACAGAGAGCCTAAAGCATCTCCGTCCGGTACAATATGTGCAAATAGAGCAATGTTTTGCTGTGCCTTTAAGGCATCAATCATCTTGTTCATCCTTTGCCCCCGTATTCAAATTTTCAAGCACTTTATTGATGTGTGCACCATAAGCAATAGAACTGTCATGCACAAAGGTAAATTGCGGTGTGTAGCGCAAATTCAATCGCGCACCAACTTCACGGCGCACAAAGGATGCCGCACCGTTTAAAGCCTTCATAGCATCAGTTGCCTTGCTTTCGTCCCCTAAAATAGAGATATGTGCTTTTGCAAAACGCAGGTCACGGGTTACCTCTACCATAACCACAGATAACATTAAACCATCCAGTCTTGGGTCTTTCAAAGCAGAAATAATCGCAGAAAGCTCCCGCTTCATTTCTTCATCAATTTTTTGCTGTCTGAATTTAGCCAATTTTATTTCTCCTTATTGTTTAACTTCTTCCATAATAAAGCTTTCAATTACGTCGCCTTCCTTGATATCGTTATAGTTTTCGATACCTAAACCGCATTCGTAACCGCTCATAACCTCTTTCACGTCATCTTTGAAGCGCTTTAAGGAATTCAGAACGCCTTCATGAATAACAATACTGTCGCGAACAATACGAACCTGCGAGTTTCTGGAAATTTTACCGTCGGTTACATAAGAACCACCGATGGTACCAACACCCGAAACCTTAAAGGTCTGACGAATTTCTGCATGACCGAGTACAACTTCCTTGAACTTAGGATCAAGCATACCCTTCATAGCCGCTTCAATTTCTTCAATCGCATCATAAATAATGCGGTACAGTCTGATTTCTACTTCTGCACGTTCTGCGGATGCTATTGCATTGGCATCGGGGCGAACGTTAAAGCCTACAATAATTGCGTTGGATGCAGAAGCCAGCATAATATCCGATTCGTTTACGCCGCCTACACCACCATGAATAACGCGAACGCGTACTTCTTCGTTGGAGATTTTTTCCAGCGACTGTTTTACCGCTTCCACAGAGCCCTGAACGTCTGCCTTAACAATGATGTTAAGTTCCTTCATCTTACCTTCTTCAATCTGGCTGAACAAGGAATCAAGAGAAGCCTTCTGTGCGGAAGCCAAAGCTTCTGCCTTTGCTTTGTTCACACGTTCTTCTGCAACTTCACGTGCTTTCTTTTCGTCTTCCACTACATAGAACGGGTCACCGCCATCCGGAACGGAGGACATACCCAAAATTTCAACCGGAACAGAAGGACCTGCTTCATCTACACGCTTGCCCTTATCATCAATCATGGCACGAACGCGACCAACGCTTGTGCCGGCAACCAAAACGTCGCCCACGCGAAGTGTACCGTTCTGTACCAAAACGGTTGCAACTGCACCACGGCCTTTATCCAGCTTGGATTCGATAACCGTACCGCGAGCCTGACGGTTCGGGTTTGCTTTAAGCTCGCCCATATCTGCCACCAGCAGAACCGTTTCTAACAACTCATCTACATTGGTACCGTGCTTTGCAGATACATTTACGCAGATGGTGTCACCACCCCATTCTTCAGGGATAATGCCGTGTTCGGTCAATTCCTGACGTACGCGCTCGGGATTTGCTCCTTCTTTATCAATCTTATTAATTGCTACAATCACACTGATATTCGCCGCTTTTGCATGGTTGATTGCTTCAATAGTCTGGGGCATAATACCATCGTCTGCGGCAACAACCAAGATGGCAATATCGGTTACCTGTGCACCACGGGCACGCATTGCAGTAAACGCTTCATGACCGGGAGTATCCAGGAAAGTAATATCTCTGCCTTTTAAATGTACTCTGTACGCACCGATATGCTGGGTAATACCACCGGCTTCCCCTGCAGTTACGTTTGCATGACGGATATAGTCCAAAAGACTGGTTTTACCGTGGTCAACGTGACCCATAACCACAACAACGGGAGAACGGGGCAAGAGATCCTCTTCTCTGTCCTCTAAGTCCATCATGATGGATTCTTCTGCGGTAATAATAACTTCCTTCTTAACGGTAACGTCAAATTCTTCCGCAACGATACAAGCGGTATCGAAATCAATCATGTCGCTGACTGCTGCCATCATTCCAAGGCTCATCAGCTTTTTGATTACATCTACAGCGGTTTTCTTCATGCGGGAAGCCAACTCGCCTACAGAAATTTCGTCCGGAACCTCGATTTCCAGTTTAACCTGGGGCATTTCTTTCTTCACATGCTGCTGCATCTTATTGAATTTATCTTTTTTGCCCTGGAATTTGTTACTGTTGCCTTTTTTGATTTTCTGCTTATTCTGCATATTATCCTTAAAGCGACCTGCAACCATTTCTTCTTCAATTCTGTCGCGTTTTTCGATACGATTCACGTCAACCGCTTCGGAACGGGTGTTTACCACAACTGCAACACGTTCCTGCTTCGGCTTATCGGATTTCTGCTTCGGCTGTTTTTCTCTTTTCTGGAAAGGCTGCGGATTGGAAGGCTTCTTTTCCTTCTTTTCTGCAGGCTTTTCTTCCGCCTTTGCTTCCGGCTGCTTTGCCGGCTCTGCCTTAACCTCCGGAGCAGGTTCTTCTTTTTTGGGTTCTGCCGGCTTTTCGGTTACCGGTTTTTCAGGGATGCTGAATGCATCACCGGTATCCTTTGCCTGGGTCAGCACTTCAAAAATCATATCCAACTGTCTTTCCTCCAGTACGGTTGCATGACTCTTAATCTGGATATCAAATTTTGCCAGTGCTTCAATAATATTTTTACTGCTGATGTCTAAATTTTTTGCAAGTTCATTTACTTTGATTTTTTCGAGCATTTATACTTCCTCACTTTCCTGTATAGCCTTTGCAAGGCCTGCATCACAAACAACGCAAACGCTCCGATATTCTTTGCCGGTAAACTTTCCTAACGTTTCTTTATCCTGAACGTAGAGCACCGGCAGATTATAGGCACAAAACTGCTTTTTTGTGCTGTCCGCCGCATCCTCTGCCAGGATAATCAGCTTTGCTTTATTCCGGCGGATGGCTTTTTCGCACAAGTCAAGACCGGTAATCACTTTTCCTGCACGTGCGGCAAGCCCAAGCATTCTTAATTTTTTGTTTTGCTCCATAGCGCAAGCTCCTCATAAAGCTTATTGAATTCATCTTCCGAAAGTGCACGGCGAAATGCTTTGTTTAAAGCCTTTCCCTTTACGCTTTTTCGCAAACATTCTTCGCTACATACATAAGCGCCTCTGCCACCTGCTTTCCCCGTAAAATCCGTCTGTATTACATCTTCTTTTAAACAAATGCGTAAAAGAGCGGATTTATGCAACATACTGCGGCAGCCTGTGCACATTCTGAAATGGACTTTGTCGTTCATATATACCTTCCTTAAAATTCAAGGCTGATGTTTTCTTCGGGTTTAATGTCAATTTTAAAGCCTGTAAGCTTTGCTGCAAGTCTTGCATTCTGTCCCTGCTTACCAATCGCCAAAGACAGCTGGAAAGACGGAACCATTACCCGATATGCATTTTCTTCCACTTCATCAATGGAAAGCACCTGTGCAGGGCTTAAAGCCGCTGCAATAAATTCTTTCGGATCTTCGCTCCAGCGAACGATATCGATTTTTTCACCGCCCAAGGCGTCTACAACCACCTGAACACGCGCACCCTTCTGACCAACACATGCACCTACCGGATCCACATTGGGATTTTCAGCATATACTGCAATTTTGGTTCTGGAACCGGGTTCACGGGAAATGGATTTGATTTCCACCGTACCGTCTGCAATTTCAGGCACTTCGTTTTCAAAAAGCTTACCTACAATACCTGAATTGGTTCTGGAAAGAACAATATCTGCTCCGTAATTGGTTTTATTAACCTTTGCAACATACAGTTTAACCTTGTCGCCAACCTTTAATTCTTCGCCTTCAATCTGTTCGTTTGCGGGCAGAATTGCTTTGGATGTACCAATATCTAAAATAATGTTCTTGCGTTCACCCTGATCAATCTGAATAACAGTACCGGTTACAACAGAGTTTTCCTTTTTTCTGTACTCGTTAAACATTTTTCCGCTTTCCGCTTCACGGATTTTCTGCAGAACAACCTGCTTTGCAGTCTGTGCCGCAATACGGCTGAAGGGTTTGGGGTCAATCGGTTCCATAACCACGTCACCGATTTCGTATTCGGGATTGATTTCCTTTGCTTCGTCTAAATCATATTCCCCTTCCTGACCAAAACCGTTGTCCACAACTGCAGAAAGCTTGAAAACTTTGATACTGCCGTCATTTCTGTCCATGTCTACACGGATATCTGCACCGTGCAGAGCTAAGTTTTTCTTATACGCGATTGCAAGCGCACCTTCGATTGCCTGAATCATGTATTCTTTTTCAATACCCTTTTCCTTTTCCAACTGTGCCAGAGCACCCATAAGTTCTAATTGATCCATTTTTCTTAATATCCTCCTTTTTAGAAATCAACCGAAAGTCTGACGGTTGTTATATTCTTGTTTTCAATTTCAATTTCTTTACCGTCCTCGGTTTCGAGAACCAGTTTTTCAGCATCGCGATTTTTAAGCAAACCGATAAGCTGTTTGGTACCTTCCACCGCTTTAAAAAGCTTTACCGAGATTTTTTCGCCCCGGAAACGGTCGAAATCCTCTTGTCTTTTCAGTTGTCGCTCCACACCCGGAGAGGAAACCTCTAAATAGTAGCCCTCCGAAATAGGGTCCGCTTCATCCAAAGCATCACTCAATGCCCTGGAAACCGCTTCGCAGTCGTCGATGTAGATACCATCTTCCAAACGGTCAATGTACACACGCAGATAGTAATCGGGACCTTCTTTTTTGAATTCCACATCATACACAAAAACACCTGCCGCCTGCGCAATCGGTTCTGCGATTTTCCAAACAATTTCTTCAACCTTGCTTGCCAAAATACCGCCGCCTTTCTTTGTCTTAAAACTCGTTAAACAAAATCAAAAGAGCGGGTTTTTGAACCCACTCTTTAGCCTCTCCTTATAACGATAGCTTATTTTACCACACATTTTCAAAAAAATCAAGTGTTTTTCTGTATTTTAATGAACTTTTTCGAAATTTCACCATTTTTAACCGTCAGTTCAGCATCAGATTGATGTATCCGTCCGGCAAAGTGATTCCCTCGCAAAGGTATTTTACCACCGCAAAAGGTGTATCGTTTTTTGTGCCGGGCAGTGTGTATATCAGTTTTTTACCTTTTTGATGTGCAATGGCTTTTGCAACGGCAAATCCGTCAAAGGACTGCTCTGAAAGATACACCGCTTCTTCATCTTCGGGAAGCACCATATAGCCATTTTCAAAGAGCAACACAGATTCATAGCAGGCATAGATGTATTCCCAGTCCTTTTCGGTGCGCAGAGGCTTAAAGGGCAACTGCATTTCATCATAAAATTGTCGCAGAGCAGTGATGTCTTTCTCGGTTTTAAAAGGCGGAATCACACCTTCTTCGCCATAAAACTCCCCTTTTTTCATATAAGCTCTACACTCCATACCAAACCGTTTGTAAAAATCAAAAAGCGGTAAATTTGCAGGAATCAGATAACAAACCTTTGCATCCTTTTCCTTTGCAAGTGCAAATGCCGATTCTATCAGTTTTCCGGCAAGCCCCTGTCCCCGGTATGCAGGCCGGGTTGCGATACCACACAGATAAAACGCCGGAATTTGTTCTCCCTCTCCTGTTACAAGCGGTGCGTCTACCATATATAACATAGCCGCAATTTCATTTTCCGCTCTTACAATCAAAGTAAGCTCCGGCTCCATTTTGCTACCGAAAAACAAGTCCAGATATGCATCGGTATCCTTAAAAATTTCTTGCCACATAGCCTTAAGCTCAGGGATATCTGTTTTTTTTGCAGTGGATAAAATCATAGACACACCTCCATTAAAAGTATACCTCTTTTTTCCAAAAAAAGCAAGTGTAGCGGTTGACGAATTTTAAAAAAAGTTATATAATAATCAGAAAGAATAAATTATTTAAGCAGGTGACAAAATGAACATACGCGAAGAATCTTTAAAAAAGCATTACGAATGGAAGGGCAAAATTGAGGTTTGTGCCCGGGCAAAAGTACAAGACAAAGAAGCTCTTTCGCTGGCGTACACTCCCGGTGTTGCAGAGCCTTGTCTTGAAATACAGAAAGATTATAATAAATCTTTTGAACTGACACGCCGTTGGAATATGGTTGCAGTCATCACCGACGGCTCTGCTGTTCTTGGCTTGGGTGACATTGGACCCGAGGCAGGCATGCCGGTTATGGAAGGAAAATGTGTACTGTTTAAGGAATTTGCAGATGTGGATGCGTTTCCCCTTTGTATCCGTACCCAGGACGTGGACGAGCTGGTCCGTACCATTTATCTGCTTTCCGGAAGCTTTGGCGGTATCAATTTAGAAGATATTGCCGCTCCCCGTTGCTTTGAAATCGAACGCAGATTAAAAGAAATCTGTGATATTCCCGTTTTCCATGATGACCAACACGGTACTGCTATCGTGGTCGGTGCTGCACTTTTGAACACATTAAAACTCGTTAAAAAAGACATAACAAGTATTAAATGTGTGATCAACGGCGCAGGCTCGGCAGGTATCGCCATTGCCAAGCATTTGATGAAGCTCGGTGTAAAAAAACTGATTCTTTGCGACCGTTTCGGCATTATTTATGAAGGGCAGGAAGGTTTAAACGCCGTGCATACCGAAATAAGCAAATGCACAAATCCTGAAAAAATCCGTGGCACTTTAGCAGATGCCATGAAAGATGCTGACGTATTTATCGGTGTATCCGCACCCAATGTGGTATCCAAAGAAATGGTTTCTTCTATGGCAAAAGATGCTGTTGTATTTCCTATGGCAAACCCAAATCCGGAAATCACCAGAGATGATGCCCTTTCTGCAGGCGCGCGCGTGGTAGGAACAGGACGCTCGGATTACCCGAATCAGATTAATAACGTTCTGGCATTTCCCGGTATTTTCCGCGGTGCTTTGGATGTTCGCGCATCCGACATCAATGACGAAATGAAAATGGCAACTTCTTATGCCATTGCATCCCTCGTTTCGGATGAAGAACTCTCCGAAGACTATATTATCCCGAAAGCTTTTGACGAACGCGTTGGACAAACCGTTGCCAAGGCGGTTGCAGATGCCGCAAAAAAAAGCGGTGTCGCAAGAATTTGAAAAGAGGTTTTACTTTGTTAGAATTCACACCTATTTCAGCAGACAACTTTCAGCCGGTTTTACCACTTATACAGCAGGAAAAACAAAATGAATGCGGATTTTCCACCGCACCGCTCTATGGTCCCTATTCCGAGGGCAGATTTGCAATTTTCAATAACATATGCGTATTTTTATACACCGAAGAGGGCGAAACCCATTGCAACCTGTTAGGCAAACCGGAAAAACAAACTTATAAACAAATCACAGACGAATTGCTCAAAACCTATCCGCACATTCAGTTTCATTATTTTTCCGAAGAGAAGGCGAAAATTTTAGCCGAACTGTATCCAAGTGTAACAGTTGTAGATGAAACAGATTTGTATGATTACGTGTACCGTATCGATGACTTTTTACGGCTTGAGGGCAAGGACAATCAGAAAAAACGCTCCCAGTACAATCAGTTTATGAATGGTAATACAGTGCATTTTGAGCCAATCACCCAAGAAAATCTTAAGGATTGCAAAATCGTGACCTTAAACTGGTGCTCACGAAAAGACTGTCTGGATTGCAAATACACCTGTGAGCAAAAAATCATTTTTGATTTGCTGGACAACTGGGACAAATACCCCTGCAAGGGAGGCATTCTTTATACCGATGATGAGCCGGTAGCGTTTTTAATTTGCGAGGTGGTTGGCGATACGGTATTCGGATACCACCAGAAAACCTGTTCGGCAGAAAAAGGATTAGGCTACGCGGTATACCTTACTACGCTTTCCGAGGTATTTTCGGATTATACCTATTTTAATTTCGGTCCGGATTTGGGACTCCCGGGCTTGAGACAGTTCAAGCGCTCATTCAAGCCTTATATGCTCGAACCGAAATTTACGGTGAAATTCTAAAAAAGGGTTGATTCTCATTCCAAATTATGGTACAATGAAATCAACAAAAAAATGGAGGTTGAAAAAACATGAAATTAGGTGTATTAACAGTTGCAGTACAGAATATGTCCTTGGAAGAAGCGGTAAAATATCTTTCTGCACAAGGCGTACAGACATTAGAAATCGGCACAGGCGGTTACACCAACAAGTGCCACTTAGATCCCGACGTATACTTAAACGACGACAAGAAACTGCAGGAAGTAAAGGATTTGCTCAAAGCACATAACATGACCATTTGCGCACTCTCCTGCCACGGCAATGCCGTGCATCCCGATAAGGAAATTGCAAAAGGTTTCCATGAAGCTTTTGAAAAGACCGTTCTCCTGGCAGAAAAGATGGACATTGACACCATCGTAACCTTCTCCGGCTGCCCCGGCGGTTTGAAAGAAGACAAAACGCCCAACTGGGTTACCTGCCCCTGGCCGGACGATTTCTTAAGCGTTCTGGATTATCAGTGGAACGAAGTACTTATCCCTTACTGGAAAGATGCTGCTGCATTTGCAAACGCACACGGCGTAAAGAAAATTGCATTTGAAATGCATCCGGGCTTTTGCGTATACAACCCCTACACCCTGCTCAAGCTTCGTGCAGCGGTTGGCGAAACCATCGGTGCAAACTTTGACCCCAGCCACCTGGTATGGCAGGGCATGAATCCGGTAGAAGCCATTAAAGAATTAAAGGGTGCTATCTACCACTTCCACGCAAAAGATACCCGTATCGACGATGCAAACACCGACAAAAACGGTGTTCTGGATACCAGACATTACGGTGAAATCTTAGACAGAAGCTGGGTATTCCGTACCATCGGCTACGGTCACGATTACAAATACTGGAAGGATATGATTTCTACCCTTAAGGTTTGTGGCTATGACGGTGCAATCAGCATTGAGCACGAGGATGCTCTGATGTCTCCCACCGAAGGTCTTGAAAAAGCTATTGCTTTCTTAAAAGATGTTTTAATCTTTGAAGAAGCAGGCGAAATGTGGTGGGCATAATCTAAAAATCTTAAAAGATGCGGTCAACACCGCATCTTTTTCTTTACAAATTATATTTTTTCGTGTAAAATGGTAAGTAGAAAAAGTGAGGCGAATTTTGGATGAAAGCAAAAATCATATATACATGCAAATGCTGTGGCTGTCAAAGTCCACGCTGGATGGGAAAATGTCCTGACTGCGGTGAATGGGACTCTTTCTACGAAGAAATAGACGAAAACCCCATTGAAAAAGCAACTGCTAAGCAAGCCGTACCCGCTTCCGGCATCAAACCGGTTGCCTTAAACGATGTGAAAACCGAAAACGAAATCCGCTTTACCAGCGGAATGCAGGAATTAGACAGGGTTTTGGGTGGAGGTATCGTTGAGGGTAGCCTTGTGCTTGTCGGCGGTGAGCCGGGTATTGGCAAATCCACACTGTTACTTCAAATCTGCAACTATCTCCCGGGCGAAGTTTTGTATGTTTCGGGTGAAGAATCCGCCGCACAGATTAAAATGCGCGCAAAACGTCTGGGTGTGGACAAAGATGAGCTTCTTCTTTTGTGCAACACCAATTTAAGCGAAATTGTTGCAGAAATTGAAAAGACAAGTCCAAAGGTTGCTATTATCGACTCGGTACAAACCATTGCCAATCCGCAGATGAATTCCGCCCCCGGAACAGTCAGCCAGATAAAAGAAGTTTCTTCCGTGCTGATGCGTCTTGCAAAAAACTCAGGCATCACCGTTTTCATTGTCGGCCATGTTACCAAAGAAGGTGCAATTGCAGGTCCGAGAGTTTTAGAGCATATGGTGGACTGTGTTTTATATTTCGAAGGCGACAACAACCACATTTTCCGACTGCTTCGTGCCGTGAAAAACCGCTTCGGCTCCACCAATGAAGTGGGTGTATTCCAAATGGAAGAGCACGGACTGGAAGAGGTTACAAATCCGTCTATGGCACTTTTTGAACACAAAGACACATTAGCCTCAGGCAACTGCATCACCTGTACCATTGAAGGCTCCAGACCTTTTTTAACTGAAATCCAGGCATTGGTTACCCCTACCTTCTTCCCTGTTCCCCGAAGAACCGCTTCGGGTGTAGACTATAACCGCATGATCCTTTTGATGGCAGTACTTGAAAAACGTCTGAAGTTAAACCTTTCTAATTATGATGCATATGTAAATATTGCCGGTGGCATGCGTATTACCGAGCCCGCGGCAGATTTAGGCATTGCTATGGCAATTTATTCCAACCACAAAGATATTGTCTTGCCTCCCGACTGTGCGTTTTTAGGTGAGATTGGTCTTTCGGGTGAAATCCGACCCGTTTCTTTGATTGACACACGCATCAAGGAAGCGAAAAAGCTTGGAATGAAGAAAATTGTTATTCCTGCCGCAAACTTAAAAAAATGCTCCGACACCGAAGGCGTAATCGGCGTCAAAAGCATTTTTGAAGCGGTAAAGACTATTTCAAATTAAATTTACCAAGCCAGTCAAGCTGACGAATCTGATTTTCCAATAAATTTTCCATGCTTGTTCCCGTAAGCACCGCCAGACAAACCAGATAAAAAAGTGCATCTCCCATATTTTGTTCTGTCTTTTCCCGGCAATCGGCACAAAGACTTCCTTTTAGCATACTCTCAGCCTCCCCGTTAAAGTCGGGAGACTGTTTTTTTGTAAAGATTTCAACACATCCACACTGGGTTGCTGCCCGTATTATGTTCCGCTCTGTTTTGGCAACCGAAATCTGTAATTTACTCATTGTATCCAGTATCCCTTTATTTCTACGGTAATATTTCTGAATTGACCTTTGTAAGTGCTCTAAATTCTGTCCCATACAATTCCCTCCGACTTAATGTTTTGTACACAAATTCAGCATACCATATTTCTTTAGAAAATTTTGTCAAATTTTCAAATAAGCCTTTGACTTTTTCAAAAATTAGTGTTATAATATATTTTAGGTATTCATGTGTTTGAATTAAACATTTAGAATATCAAGGAGGCTTTTGTAAATGTACCAAATAGGCGAAAAAATTGTTTACCCGATGCATGGTGCAGGCGTTGTTCAGGCAATTGAAGAAAAGGAAATCTTAGGTGAAAAGCAGAAATACTATGTACTGAAAGTTCCGTCCACCGAAATCAAACTGATGGTTCCCGTCAATACTGCCGAAAGTATTGGTGTCAGACCGGTTATCTCTCCTGCTGATTTGCCCGGCATTTTTGATGCTGTCAAGGGCGAAATTGAGGAGCCTTGCCCGAACTGGAACAAACGCTATCGGGAAAATCTTTCCAAAATCAAAACAGGTGATATTGTAGAGGTTGCAAAAGTTGTAAAAAGCCTTACACACAGAGAGCTGGAAAAACCGCTTTCTACCTGTGAGAAGAAATTGCTGACTAATGCGCGACATATTTTAGTCAGCGAGCTTGTCATGGCGACCAATGACGAAATCGACAAGGTTGAAAAAGAAGTCGATGCTTTAATTGCGCTTTAATTTGTCGGTTACACTTAATAATCGTGGAGGCAAAATGGGGAAAATAATTCAAGGCAATTTTAACCGTACTGCACCCGGAAACAAGACCACTGCTATTATTGCCGCAGGCGGCAAAGGCAGTCGGATGGGACTTGACTTTAACAAAATTTTTCTGGATGTGGACGAAAAACCGATTTTAGCCTACACACTAGACGTTTTCGAATTTGCTGATTGCATCGACAACGTCATTTTGGTGTGTAGTGATAATGATAAACCGCTTTGTGAAGAAATTGTAAGCGAGTTCGGCTATACAAAAGTAACCCGAATCGTAAAAGGCGGAGAAACCCGTCAGGAAAGTGTCCGCAACGGTCTTGCCGCTGTTCCCGACACAACCGACATTGTTCTGGTACATGATGCGGCACGTCCTTTAGTTACAAAAGAAATGCTGAAAGCTTCTATTGATGCTGCAAGCAAAAACGGTGCTGCAGCGGTGGGCATCCTGCCTGTTGATACCGTAAAACGTGTTCAGGGCACAACTGTTTTTGAAACCATTGACCGAAACAGCCTTGTGCTGATTCAGACACCCCAGACCTTTCGCAAGGATTTACTGGTTCAGGCACACGAAACCGCACACCAAAATCATCAGCTGGTAACAGATGACTGTGCATTACTTGAACTTATGGGACATACGGTTACCGTCGTGCCCGGTGCCAAATTCAATATAAAACTCACTACGCCGGAGGATTATGCCATGATTTCTGCATATCTTACCTGCTACAGAAAAGAGGATGAAGATGATTAGAATCGGAACCGGCTATGACGTACATGCATTTGCAGAAAACCGCGATTTGATTTTAGGCGGTGTAAAAATCCCGTATGAAAAAGGACTTTTAGGTCATTCGGATGCAGACGTTCTACTGCATGCCATCTCTGATGCGCTGCTCGGTGCATGTGCTTTGGGCGATATCGGAAAGCATTTTCCGGATACCGACCCGAAATACAAGGGTGCGGACAGTTTAATGCTTTTAAAAGAAGTGAACAGAATCATAAAACCTTATAAGGTTTCAAATGTGGACGCAACCATTGTTGCTCAGGCACCAAAGCTTGCGCCCCATATAGAGCAGATGCGTCAAAACATCGCAGATGCACTGGAGGTAGAACTTTCTGCAATCAGCGTGAAAGCAACTACCACCGAAAACTTAGGTTTTTGCGGCCGTAAAGAAGGCATAGAAGCCCAGGCCGTTTGCATACTTACAAAATTGGAGGATTAAGATTATGGCTCAACAGAAAAAGTTTGTAGAAGAAATCACATCTATGGATGTGGATTTCGCGAAATGGTATACCGATATCGTTAAAAAAGCGGATCTGGTAGACTATGCGCAGGTACGCGGATGCATGGTTATCCGTCCCTACGGTTATGCAATCTGGGAAAATATCCAGGCGAACTTAGACAGAATGTTTAAGGAAACCGGACACGAAAATGTTTACATGCCTATGTTCATCCCTGAAAGCTTATTGCAAAAGGAAAAGGATCATGTTGAAGGCTTTGCACCCGAGGTTGCCTGGGTAACCCATGGCGGCTCGGAGAAGCTTACCGAACGTCTTTGTGTTCGTCCTACATCCGAAACCTTGTTCTGCGACCATTATAAAGATATCATTCACTCCTACAGAGATCTGCCCAAGCTGTACAATCAGTGGTGTTCTGTAGTTCGTTGGGAAAAAACCACCCGCCCGTTCTTGCGTTCCTGCGAATTCTTGTGGCAGGAAGGTCATACAGCCCATGCGACTGCTGAGGAAGCACAGGAAGAAACCATCAGAATGTTAAACATCTACGCTTCTTTCCTGGAAGAATACCTTGCAATCCCGGTTGTAAAGGGTCAGAAAACCGATAAAGAAAAATTTGCCGGTGCAAAAGCAACCTACACCATCGAAGCTTTGATGCACAGCGGTTATGCTCTGCAGTCAGGTACTTCTCATAACTTCGGTGACGGCTTTGCGAAAGCATTTGGCATTCAGTATACCGATAAAGACAACCAGTTAAAGAACGTACACCAGACCTCCTGGGGTATGACCACCCGACTGATTGGCGCCATCATTATGGTACACGGTGACGACAGCGGTCTTTGCCTGCCGCCTAAAATCGCACCTACACAGCTGATGATTATTCCGATTGCACAGCACAAGGAAGGCGTATTAGAAAAAGCAGGCGAGCTTTTAGAGCGTCTAAAAGGCTCTGTACGCGTGAAAATGGATGACAGCGACAAGAGTCCCGGATTCAAATTCTCCGAACAGGAAATGCGTGGTATTCCGCTCAGAATTGAAATCGGTCCCAAGGACATCGAAAACAACCAGTGTATCTTAGCGCGTCGTGACAACGGTGAAAAGATGACCGTTTCCTTAGATGAACTGGAAACAGTTGTGCCTGCACTGTTGGATGAAATCCAGAAAAACATGTTTGAAAAGGCAAAGGCACACAGAGATGCGCGTACCTTCAATGCAACAGATATGGAAACCTTCGCAAGCCAGTTAGAAGCTGTACCCGGCTTTATCAAAGCAATGTGGTGCGGTGACGAAGCCTGCGAACTGGAAATTAAAGAAAAAACCGGTGCAACCTCCCGTTGTATCCCCTTCGAACAGGAAAAACTTTCGGATGTTTGCGTTTGCTGTGGCAAGAAAGCCAGCAAAACGGTTTACTGGGGCAAAGCTTATTAATCCCAAAAGACAATCCCGTCTCTTAAACAGAGACGGGATTTTTTTAATTTTCACATACTTTTAAAACAACCTTGCCGATGTTTTCGTTTCTCTCTAATATCGCGTGTGCCTCTTCTGCCTGCTCTATAGGCAAAATTTTGTAGATGGAAGGTGTTATTTCACCGCTTTCAATTTTCGGCCACACATTTTCCACCAGTTCGGATAAAATGAATGCCTTGAATTCGGGCGTTCTGTTCCGAAGCATACTGCCTACCAGGTGCAACCCCTTTGTAAGGAGCGGACGAAGCTGAACGGTTGTTTCAACCCCTGCAAGCGTTGAAATCACAACCCAGTAACCGCCTCTTGCCATAAAGGGCAGGCTTTTTCCTAACGTTTCACCGCTTAAGCAGTCCATGGAAACATTTACTGCTGTTCCGTTTTCTTCTTCAGCTTTCAGAACATCTTCCACCCTTTGCGTAGTGGAATTGATAATAACATCTGCACCCAAGTCTTTGATTTTGACCGCAATTTCATCCGACAAAACCGATGTAATGACTCTTGCACCAAAGGCTTTTGCCATGGGAATTGCCACCGATGCCAATCCGGATGCACCTGCAGGGATAAATGCAGTCTGCCCTTTTTCTAAATGTCCTTCCAAAAACAAATTCAGGTAGGATGTGGCATATGCTTCGGGAAGTGCGGAGGCTTCTTCTAACGTAAGACCTTGTGGGACAGGCATCAGCATATCGTATTTAACAGCCACATATTCTGCATATCCGCCACCGCCCAAAAGGGCGCAAACCTTATCGCCAACTTCCCATTTTTCCACAGAGCTGCCCTTTTCCGCAATAACGCCTGCAATTTCCAGACCCATCCACTCAGGACATCCCGGAGGTGACGGATATTTTCCCTGCCGCTGCAGAAGATCGGCACGGTTTAGTGCTGCCGCGCAGATTTTAACCAACACCTCGTCTGCTTTAATAACAGGCTTTTTCACCTCACTCCAAACAAGATTTTTATTTTCATCCACAAGCATTGCTTTCATAAAACCACCTCACTCAGTTCAGATTATTATCTTTTATATATTCGTCCATGCGCTTACTCAAATCGGTATCGGGAAATTCGTAGCCCTCAGGCACTGCTTCAATCATCATTTTAAGTGCATCATAAAGAGGTGTCAATTCCTCCTGCTTCATGCCTGTTACCTCTAAAACCTTGGAATTATCGGTGATTCTGTCAAACATTCTTGCGTATTCCAACTGCCAGCGGGTATTTAATCCCATATCGGGATTTAAAATTTTCAAATAATCTTCTTTATCCACCCAAACCGCTTCAAGGCCTGCAATTTCTTTATAATAGCCGGCAATCTCCTCCCAGGTTCTGTGTTCGGACGAACATACATTATACACTTCTTTTTTTGCCTTTTCATTAAACAAAAGCTTTGCAATCATCATGGACACATCTCCTGCCCAACACAGTGTTGCAGGTTTGTCCTTTGCCTGCAAAGGCAAAACCACTTTTTTACCCTTTACCGCACGGCCGACCGTGTCATGTGCCTCTAATGTTACCAGCTGATACCGCATTTTTGAAAAGGTTGTGGCAGGGCGAACAATTGTCCAGTTATCATAGCCGGATAAAAACAAGAGATTTTCTGCTTTGGCTTTGTGTATGCAATAATCATTAGATGCCAGAAGCTTTTCGTCGGTTGAAACATCCAAAAGTCTTGGAGATGTTTCTTTTACGGGAATTTCTTCGTTTGCATATACACGGCAGGAAGACAAGAAAATATAGTGCTTTGTATTTTCCAAAAACAGCTTGTAGTAGTGAATGAAATCCCGCTTGTGATAAATCATAAAGTCAACAACACCGTCAAAATTCTGAGAGAGTAAACCCTTCAAAAATTCCATATCCTTGGCGTTGCCTTTAATGCAGGTCACCTGCTCGTTATAAGGTACTTCATCGTCCAGTGACACAGCTGTTACCTGATACCCCATGTCTGCCAAATACGGCACGATATACTGTCCCATCGCACCCGTAGATCCTAAAACCAATACTTTTCTTTTCACAAAAACCTCTCCTTTTTCTTACCGCTTATATACCACTTCTCCGTTAACAATTGTCAGAACACAACTGTATCCTTTATCACATGTAATACGGCAACCCGCTTTATCCGTCAGATCAAAACCGTCGTTTGTATGGTCAAGAACGACAATATCTGCGTTTCTTCCGACCTCTAAATAACCCCATTCCTGTTCTTTACCCAGCGCTTTTGCAGGCGTGGAAGTAACCGCACGCAATATGTCTTCTTCACACATTCCAAGATGCTTTGCAATACTCATACATAAAGTCATGCCGTATCTGCCGCCTCTTACGTAGGCGCTGAGTCTTGTAATATCGGTACTGATGATATCAGGCAACGCACCGTTTGAAATGGCTTCTTTAAAGATTTTAAAATCAGTATGTACATGTCCTGCCAAACCGGCGTCAATGAAAACGCCTCTTTTTTTAGCATTTTCAATGCACAAAAAACCGTCTTCAAGGACATTGTTTTTGCCGCCATGATACGAGTGGGTCAGGATATCCCCTTTTCTTAAGCATTCTAAAAGATCTGACATGGGAACGGGAGAATTTGATGAATGAACCATAACCTTAAGCTTCTTGCTTTGTGCATACTCTACCGCCTCACACAAAGGTTTTATATCTTTTATATCAGAAATTAGTGTGTCGAAATACACCTTAACACCTATCGCCTTGTCGCCATACTTTTCGAGTAATTGCTCCGTATGGTCAAAACACGCTTTATTTTCCCGAAAGCTGACACCGACAAAGACAGTATTTTTCAACAAAAAGGATTCAAGCATTTCCTTATCCCCTTTTCCGCCACCTGCATCTGCCGCCGCAGTTACACCAAAAGGAATTGTGCTAAGCTCCGGATGTACACCAAACTTATCACAGGAAATTCCACGCATGTGCACATGTGCATCCACAAGCCCGGCAGAGACGATTTTTCCCCTTGCATCATACATAAATTCAGCTTTTTCGTCTATGGATTCTGCAATTCGATTCACCTTGCCATTCTTAGTTAAAACATCCGCAAACCAAAAGTGTTTGCCATCCCAAACCTTTCCGTTTTTTATTAAAATTTCAGTCATATCAACGTTCACCTACCACTCTTAAAAGTGTTTTCTGTACTACAAATTCATGCGCATACGAATACGGATTTTCTTTTTCACCCATTACCGACAGGTAAAAATCTTTCATCATTTCGTCATATCTCGAAAGGGTCGGCACATCCTGCACATTCACTGTTTCCTGCATATTTCTGTAGGCGTTTTGCGCAATATCCGTTGTGGATTTTGTCATTTTTACATCAAGTTCAATCGGTTTGATTTCAACTGTTCCCTTACTTCCCATAACCGCAAAACGACGCATCCCCCAACCATTTACTTCCACCGAAAGATTGGTAATTCTTGCAATTGCCTTTTCGTATTCTAAAACCGCAAAGCAATTGTCATCTGTATGCACATCTTCAAATCCTGTTTGCTTGATAAAAGGGTACACCTTTTCCGGCTCGCCTAAAATGCTGACCACCAAATCAATCAGGTGCGACCCGAAAATATACATAGACCCGCCCTTAAACTGTTGAAGCCACTCTCTGTATGCTTTGGAATGGTAGGTACTCATTTCCGCATCAATCTGATAAATTTCGCCTAAATCTCCGTTTTTTATCATTTGCATCAGCTTCTGTACTGCGAAATTATAGCGATACATATATCCCATCTGCACCGTAAGTTTTTTGTCTTTCGCTGCATTTAAAAGATTTTCGAATTCAGCAAGTGTACCGCTTGCAGGCTTGTCAATATGCACATGCTTGCCTGCATTCACGCATTTTTGTGCAACCTTGGTTAAATTCCACACGTCACACTCCACCAAAATCGCACCACACTTTTTAATTAGCTCGTCCACCGAAAGACGTGGCAAGTCCTTATAGCAATCAAGATTTCCGCGTTTTTCAATCCATTCTTCGTTTTCCTCCGCATATCCAACCACTTCAAACAGCTCAGGGAATTTACGCACCGCAAGCATTTTACCTTCCCCGTGGTTATGCCCGATACCAATCTGACCGATTTTGATTTTCTGCATTACACATCTCTCCAATCAAACACCGTACCTAAAGGAAATTCCGGATTATCACAAAGCTCGTTGAAAATCTCGGGAGCATTTTTGGGGTGTACAACTCTGGAGATAATCGGCTCAACCTGAATCCGTTTTGCGGAAATTAAGTCTAAAATTGCTTTACAATCATCCTGATGCGTCCAATGGTGCGGATAGGATTCAACCTTCGGACGCACAAAATTGTGTGCACCGATAAGCTTTACACCCGGGCGATGCACCTGCTGATAGTAATCCACATCGTTATCCGAAACTCTGGTACATCCCAAAAGTGAAATTCTGCCCATCCAGGATGCGCATTCTAATGCCTGATGCATCGCTTTGGAAACACCCGTAACCTCTACACAACCGTTTATACCCTTGCCTTTGGTCAGTTCTTTTACCTTTTGCACAAAGCTTTCATCCGAAGGATCTAAAGCATAGTCAGCATCAAGCTTTAAGGCAAGATCCCGACGTGCAGGATTTAAATCCGCTACAATCAAAGGATTTACACCCGAAATCCTTAAAAACTGCGTGGCAAAAATGCCAAGCAACCCAAGTCCCATGACCATTGCCGACTCACCGATTTCCATTTCAAGCTTACGCACACCGCCAAGCCCCATGGATGCAATAATGACAAAAGCCGCCTCTAAAGAGGAAACAGAATCATCCTCGACTTTTGTAATGTCTGCCTCGGGACGGATATTGTATTTCCCGTGATTACCATGGTATACCAGTACTCTGTCGCCTACGGCGACAGACTTTACATCTTCTCCGATTGCCTCTACATAGCCGACTCCACAATATCCAAGGCTTTTCGGAAATCCTGCGCCGGTATTTGGCATTGCTAAAATATTTGCCCGTTCTGTACCGCCACTGACTACAGTGTATTCCATACGAACCAACACATCTTTTGGGTCTAATGTGTCCTTAAGGTCGGTCTGTAAAAATTCGGCCTTATGCACATCTGTAAATAAAATCTGTTTGTTTTGCATAAAAATCCCTCACATAAATTTTTTCATGTTATCTATAATCGTCTTGGCAGTCTTTAAATCGAGTTGCTCCATGGTACTGCTCTCCGAATAGCGGTCAACACAAAAAGCAATCTGTCCACCCAAAATGGGATTCAAGATTCTGGACAAAACACCCGTTTTACCGCACACATGATAGCTTATAGGTGTTTTGACTTCTTTTTTAAGCACCGTCATCGTTTTTACGCATTCCCAAAGGTCTTCTTCCGATTCGGAAAGAGTTACTATCTTAAGGATATCCGGCTTTCGCTGTTCTAAAACAGCGCCAAATCTACCACCTGGTCACAATTCATACGAACAAAGGGATGACAGGATAAAAGAACTTCCGCGCCCTTTTGATGCACCTTTTCAATCAACTCGCATTGCTTTTCTATAATTGCTTCGTCGGTTACCACTTCTCTTGGACTATCCTTTGTAAAGGAATATTTATTTTCTCCATAAAATCCGGTTTTGGATTTTGCATCAAAGGTGTACCCTTGCATATCAATGCCTGCAACACCTGCATCCACTGCACGCAAAAATAAATCTTCTCTTTCTTCTTCCGAATAACCCGATTCTTCCCAATTATAGCCTTTGTTGTAGTTTAAAGCTAAAATCGGAAGCTTTGAACCGTTTACAATCGCTTTTAAAGTATCAAGGTCTGTATTTTCCAGGCACGACAGATGCAAGTCCACCATGTCTGCACCATCAAACAAGCAGTTTTTGATTTCAGCAATTGCTGCCTTTGCACTTTTCTCACGCACAACGCCTGCAAGTGCAGGTGCCGCGATTTCAGATAATTTTTTCATAAAATCCCTCCTTACCGCCATTTTATCAAAACAGAAAACCGAAAACAATATCAAATATGATGTTTTTATCATTTTTGATACTCTATTATTGACAAATTTAAATTTTTAGATATAATTAAACTTAAAGGAAGTGATTATTTGCAATTAGATATTTTATCAAATTTGGTCATCCAAAAGGTATACTCCACTACAACACTCTATAGCGAAGAAAATCGAAAAGCCAAAAGAGTGAACCGCGAGAAATGGGCGGTCATTATAAAATATGAGGGTGAAACCGTATACACATCAAGAGGCAGCACTTATATATCAAACGCAAATAATCTTATAATTCTGCCAAAAGGTTGTTCGTATGAATGGAGCTGCAAACGCTCGGGACATTTTTCGGTTATTGAGTTCGAGAGTGAAGCAACGTGTGATACTATTTTTTGTTTCCCTGTTCAAAACAGTGACAAAATTCTAAAGCTATTTAAGGAGCTTGAATACAAAAGAACCTTAAAAAAGCCCTTGTTTGAGGCAGAAAGCATCCGGGATACCTACTCTATTATCCTTTTACTCACACAAGCTCTGCAAAGGAAATACTTACCCACAAAAAAAGCGGATAAGCTGACCCCTGCCCTGGACTATATGGCTAAAAACTATAATTTACCCATTACAAATGACAAACTTTCCTCCCTCACCGGCCTTTCTACCGTATACTTCAGAAAATTATTTACTGAAGTTTATGGCATATCTCCTATTACATATGTACATAAGCTTCGGATAAAGAAAGCCAAAGAAATGCTTGGAAGCGATTACGGCAGTATAACCAATATCGCTGAGGCATTGGGTTATTTAAACATTTATGATTTTTCAAGGGCTTTTAAAAAACATGTAGGCGTTTCGCCTTTAAAATACGAAAAAAACATGCACAAAGTGCGATAAAAAAAAGAAACAACAACGCTTGCGTTGTTGTTTCTTTTTTTATGCTATGGAGTTTTATATTTTCTGCATTTAAAGTGGTTCGGACTTAATTACTGTTCTTCCGGATACAATGTCAGCTCAAACTTATGTGTTTGTGCTTTGTCGTTGTCGTAATCCTTTAGTGGTGCATTTTCTGTCGGAAGCACAAGCAAGGTGATATTGCCGTCTGCTCGCATTTCGTTTCCGGCAACCGTAGATTCAAAGGGAATGTCAGCATTTCCGTTTACGCCTTTAAGCTTACCCTTTACAGTTAAACCTTTCAAAATGCTTTCCTTCACATCAAAGGGGAATTTGTCAGTCGAGATAATTAATCGGAAGTAACCGCCACCTAATCCTTGATAGGTACATGTCATTTCGAAGGGGTCAAATTTTAAAGGCTGTTTGATATTGGTTAAAGTAATTTCGGGTGCCGTGCCTGTTTGTTTTAAAGTCTTAAGCGTTCCGCCACCTGTTTTTTTAACTTCACCGTCTGCCGTTGTTACGGTAACGGTATAAGAAATGGGCTTTGTTACATCTTCAACCTTAATAATGGTTTCAAAAGGCCATCTGTCCACAACTACATTTTCTTTTTTGCCGTCTACGGTGTATTCAAAGGTAACGGATTTTGTATTTTCTGCTTTTTCATCAGTATATACATATGCATAGTATGCATCGTCATTAAACTGCAGAATGTATCCCTTGCCGTTATCATGCTCGGAAACGGTTTCACCAAGCGCGTTGGAATAGGTGTAATCGGTTGCCCAGGAAGGTTTCTTTACAGACGGAATATCAAGTACAACCGTCTGAATGCTACGCACCGGAACAGAAACCGTAAACGCACCGTTTACCACATCAATTTCGGTTTTGTTGCCCGAAGCATCGTACAATGTTGCTTTACCGCTGTAGCCTGCACCACCCTCAATTTTTTCACCAAGGGTAACGGTTTCGGTTAAGTTTTCCTGCGCTTCATTCATCAGTGCGATGGCAAGCTTGCCGTCTTTTCTGCCACAGATGTAGTCAAGATTTACATTGCCGTTTGTATCAATGATTCCGCGGTCAACCCAAAGATAGAAGCCGTCTTCATCATAGAACCTGCCGGGCTTGTGACCATAACAATAGTTGCTGAAATACGCATATCCGGACTGGAAAGTGCTTTCAAAATCAATTTTACCGTTTGAACGCTCCCAGGCAGAGTTTACAATATAGTCCTGAAGCATGCCTAAGAACACCGGGATATGATGCCAGTAAATAGAGGTATAGTCAGGTCCCTCATACGGGTATTCCGGCTTCATCTGATGTGTGATATATCGGTCGATATAGTAACCCGGATACGTACCGAATCTGCCAATCATGGCGTTGTGTGCCATCGTTTTGAAATAATCTTCACCGGTATATTCCGCAAGTCTTAAAAGCGCACCCGTCCAGTTGTTCATGGTAATGACACTCCCCATACCCGGGGTACGGGCATGCTCTGTACCAAACCCTGCTCTTGCAGGAAGCCACCCGGGAACGGTTTCAGATTCAGGTTTTGCCATTTCACGGGAGCTTGTATATTCTCCTAACTTATTGCCGGGACGCCATTGGTGGTCGCCGTGCCAGAAAAATCCAGCACCGTCAGCGGGAAGAGGTCTGCCATAGGCTTTCTCGGATTCAATTTCATATTCAGCAGTCGCATAATCATTCTGATAGCCGGTAGTCCATGTGCCGGTTGCAAGTAAGTACGCAGCTTCCTTTGCATGGTCAAGGTATTTTTGCTCACCTGTAAACTCGTATGCATTTAAAAATGTGTCTACCATAATGATATAATCCACATACACAAACACATTCACAAAATGCTTGTCACGTTTTTCACCCGTGTTGGGGTTATCCAGAATATATGCTTCTGCCTGTTTGATAACCGCTTGTTTATACACATCATTTTCACTGTATTTATAGCGAGCAATGTTGCTGTCCAAATCGTCCGATGCGCTTTCGTTTAACGCATACTGCATTAAGTACGGAATTCTGCCCTGGCTCATTTCATACAGACCGCCATAAACGTTTGCGCCAAAGCCTGCATTAACTGTACCGAGTGTGCCGGATTTATACATAGCATCGCCTTCGCCCTGCACAGTCATGTGATAGCTTCCGCGTGTTAGACTGAATGCAATAGCAGGAATAAGTCTTGTTTCCAAGAATTCTTCATCGTCCGTCCAGAGATACACCTGCCCAAATGCCTGGGGATTGGAAACGGATACAAGATTTTTGCGCTCCATATTGTAATTGCCCATACCCTTGGCATCCCAGCCACCGTAATAATCGTCTTTAAGCAGGTCGATTGTGTTATAAAGTGCATCATTTAACGAAGTGTAGTAGTTGGTACGCAAATCCGAGAAGTTGTACATATCTTCTGCGATATGCATATACGTTTCTTCCCAGTCATTGAAATCGTTCACCAGACGATATGCGAACCTATAAGTCTCGCCTGCTTTGCGGTTTGCACCTTCTGTTCCAAAAAGCGGTGCCATAATCTGAGGACGAACCAACTCATCTACCGTGCGGAAAGTAATGCCATAGGTAGAGGTTGATGGATACACAAAATCCTGTCCTACCATTTCAGGCTCGATTACAAAGCCGGAGGTCAGCATTTTACCCGGTGTTTTCACATTATTGTCAGCTGTATAATGGAAGGTCGTCATAGGCGTAAACATGTTGGTTTCGGCAAAGAGAATATCCTTTTTAGGCACAGCATGTTTTACAAACATCAGGGGTGCTGTAACCGTATCAAACTGCTCTTCGGTTACGCCATCGCCACTATAAATCAGGAAAGAATACGCACCATCCTGCTTAAAGGTAGCAGAAAGCTCTGCTTTGGGATAGGATACAAAATCGTCAAACCCATAGGTTGTGGTAGCCGTTGTATACGGATTATCATAAGCTAATACAATTTTGCCGTCCTCTGTTTTTTGGAAATCGGAAGCAAGCAGATAGCTTGAAACACCTGCTTTATAAAACGTGTTTAAGTTAACCGCCATTTCCTGACCGTCTTTTAAGATGGTCTGGGTAAAAAGATGTGAATTGAAATTGGAATCGAAATCGTTACCTGCATAAGAGGATTTATGAGCCGATACAAGCATGTAGCCCGTTTCCTCTGTTCTGTCCTTGATTTTAACCCACTGTCCATTGTGCTTTGCGTAAATTTCATCCTGCACAAAGGTGCCTTTCGGCCCGTTTACCTGATAAAAGGAAAGCTTGTAGCTGTCGTTTTCAATGGATTCGGATTTTATAACCTCGCCCGCTTCTTTTGCCCAGGACGGATAACTCTCGGGATAGAATTCCGCAAAGGGATCATAACCGGAAGCGACTTTTAACATTTCATTCTTGTCATCCGAGGGAACATAATCCAGGTCATCTGTAATAAACACACCACCGCAACGGGCATAGAATGCAGAGGTGTCAATCATGGACACTTTATGTGCACCCGCTTTAAATTCATAAGTACCTGCCTTTTGCCAGGAAAAACCTTCTTTGCCATGGGCACCGAATTTTACATCCGAACGCACGCCATCCACTTCCGCATGGAAGAAACGGGTACCGGGCTGATTGGTTGCATAGTCTTTGGAATTAATCCATACATTATAGGTGCCGTCTTTCGGGATACTGAAGGATGCGGTTGCAGGTTTTAAATCCAAAGTACTTACATCTGCGGATTCGCCCAATGTGTTGCCGCGAATGTAATCTGCTTCGTACACCCATGTACCCAAATCCGAGAAATTCTGCGGTAAAAGTAAAATTGCCTGCGGAACAGAATCTGCTACAATAGAAACTGTCTGGGTCGCATCGTCCCAGGTTACGGTTGCACCATATGCTTCCGAAACAAAACGGAGCGGAACAAGTGTTCTGTCGTTGATAAGCACGGCTGACTGGTCAATTTCCACCTGCTCACCGTTGATTCTTGCGATATTACTGCCAATGCTGACCGATACAACACGGCTGTTACGGTTACCGGTTGCGGTTTGTGTTTCGTCATTCCAGCTCACCGTCGCACCAAGTGCTTCAAAAATTGCGCGCAAAGGTACCATGGTTCTGTCGTTAATCAACACAGGGTCTACGTCAAACTGCATGTATTCCCCATTAAAACGGACCGCAATTTCGCTGTCCGGTCTTTGTTGTTCGGAAGATGTATCAATGACAACCTTGGAAGCATCGTAACGGTTGTTTTTCAGCCAGTCTGCTAAAATTGCATTTTCCCAGGGCGGCGTGAAATCGTTGTCATCGGTTACAAGTAACATATCCAATCTGCCATACGCGCCGGTATGCTTAACAGACAAATTGTGCTCCCCTGCCGTAAGCTCGATTTTACCTGCCTTTTCCCATTCCCAGCCATCTTTGCCATGTACGCCCACAAGACTCGGAAGCGTTGTGCCGTCAACCGAAACAGTAAAATGGCGACTGCCGGAATTGGAGGGTACATCCTTTGTTCTTGCCCAAACGGTATATATGCCTGTTTTGGGGACAGTAAGTGTCATGATACCTTCCTGATCCTTTTTACCACCACCGTGAAAATAAGGACCTGCAAGCTGCGAAAGTGTATCCGTTACTAAAAATGTATCAATATTCTCTAAATTTTCAGGTGAAATATTAAAGTAGTTTTTATCTGCCTTTAGTGTGTATGCACTCGGCGTACGTTCCGGGTCATCAGGTGCAACCGTAATTTCTTCCGGTTTCACCTCAGCCTTTACTTCTTCCACCTTGATTTCGGTTAACTCCACATCTAAAGCGGATGCAGGGGTTTTAACAATCTTTGCGCGCTTGTCCTTTAACCCTTTTTTAATTTCGTTCGGGTCTTCGGGTGGCACAAAGCCTTCTTCGGAAGAAATTGCAAACGCTTCTGCACGGGCATAGTATTTTGTAACATCCGAAACATAAAGAGAATGTGTTCCCTTTTCTAAAGAAACCGTTCCTGCTTTTTCCCATGCCCAGCCGTTTTTGCCGTTTTTACCCAGCATGGTAGAAAACAGTTTTCCGTCAAAGCCTGCTTTGAAATTACGTGTTCCACCAGTAGTATCACTGGAGCGAACCCACAATGTAAAAGCGCCATCTTCCTTAACAGTAAACGAAGCAACAGCAGGCGCTGTTTCTCCGTTTGCAGTTAAGCCCCGAAGCACATTGAAGGTAGAATTCAGTTGCGGTTCAACCACAACCCAGCTTCCGGGATTGTCCGAAAAATCGTCTGCGCTGAAATAGTATGTTTCCCCTGTTTTCGCATACACCGAAAGCGGTAATACGAAATTAAAAAGCATACTGACAGCAAGGAATAAACCTAAGATTTTTTTCATGTCCATCCATCCTTTCTTTGTTTTTATTTTAACACATGTTAAAAATCGAATATACAAAAAAATAGTTATCAAATATAAAAAAATAGCGATTTGTGTTGACGAGGAATTTTGGATATGCTAAAATAAATGCAAAGAGGTGGTTTGAAAATGGCAAGCTCTGTAAGATATGGTCCGAAAAACAGTTTAAAGGTCCATAAACTAGAATGCACATACCTTCATTTTGATACTATTGGTGATACGTTCGTCACTGAAAGTGGCAGAAACACTGTTGATATTTTGTTTGGCGCAGAAGGAACGGTAACCTTAGAACATGGCGGTGTTACCGATATTTTAACACCCGAAAGTATGCTTATTTTACCCATTCGAGAGAATTGTACCCTACGTGCCCGGACAGAAAAAGCAACCGTACAGAGAATTTGTGTTCTACCCAATGTGCTGTACAACATTTTTCAGAACGTGTTTGAAACCAAATACATTCTCCCCTTTACCGCGGTAAGTAGACCACATCAGATTTTTTTTGACGACGAAACACTAAAGGATACGTCGATTCCCGAAACCATACAACGTATTTTTGCAGAATTTCGTTCACAGGATTGTTGCTTTGAAGTTTCTATGAAAATCGACATATATTCCATTTTTCTGTGGATTGCAAGATTCTGGCATAAGCAAGGCGAGATGAGCGACCAAATCAATGACATCAGTCGCGGTGCTTTAAACAAGTTGGATTTTGTGTTGGAATATATTGAACAGAACTACAATACACGTCTTGACATTGCAAAGCTTGCTTACTCTGTCGGGTTTAGTTACAGCTATTTTGCAAAAACTTTCAAAGCCGGTACCGGGTACAAATTTACAGAGTATGTAAACAATCTGCGACTGCGACGTGCTGAGCAGATGCTGTTTGAAAAGCCGGATGCACCGATTACGTATATCGCCATGGAATGCGGTTTTAATTCTACCAGCTATTTTATTCAGCTTTTTAAAGAAAGAAATGGTGTTACGCCGAACGAATTCAAAAGACGCCAGGGTGTATAACCCACGGCGTCTTTATGTATTAAAACAGATATTCCGATAAAAAGACAGCGGCTAAGATTCCGATGGTTATGTAATCTTTTTCCTCTTCCATCAGAAGTACTGCAATCAGCGCGAGCAGTATCAGGTCGTCTGCTTTTAAAGAAATATTGTTGTTTTTTACATGCGAAGTTGCGGAAACCTCCGGAAGATGCTCTTTTTCGCATGCTTTGTTATTCTCTGCAGGTTGCGGAAAGGTTTGATCGTGTGGGTCAAAGCGTCTGTAATATTTTCGTTCTACCAGCATTTATAGTCCTCCTTATTTTTTCTGCATTCCACCGAGCATTTTCCCGATTTGCATTGCCTGCAGCATTTGCGGAATGCGCTGACGGCGTCTGCTGCTTAAAAAAGGCTCTAAAGCGTGCAAAAGTCTTGTACTGCTGTCTTCCTCAGCATTCCCAAAAGACGGGAGCGATAAATTCGGAGGCGGAAGTTCTTCTTTTTCTTCTGCTTTGTTTCCAAACAGTGCACCCATTTTTCCTAACGCTTCAGGATTTGCCAGAACCTGTGACAACATATCAAAGGGATTATTTTCCGCCATTTGATGCACCTCCGTTTAAATTCCTTAAAATAGCCTGCACATCTGCATTTTGCAGGGCGCGGTTTAGTTGTTCAAAATCAATTTTTTGCATATCCACATTTTTCATTGCGTTCATAAGCTGTGCTTTATCTGCATTATTCAGCTGCTCGACAAATCTTTTTCCTTCGGGTGTATTTAACTTTTCTTTCAGGGTTTGTACCGTTTTATCATTGAGGTTTCGCTTTAAGTATTCAAACATACAACTCCTCCTTTTTAAAACACAAAGTACCATACTTATTGTATGGCACTTTGTGCTAAAATATGTTTTAACGATAGAATAAAATAAGGAAAACAAGAATAAAGAACAACACATTCGAATCCATTTTTCCGCAATCACAATTCATCATATTTTCCCCTCCTTCAATTTTAGTATATGCAAAACCGAAAAAATGTGCTATACTATAAGCAAGGAGTTGATTTTTACATGAAAAGAATCTTGGTTTTATCCGATACCCACGGGCAAATTGCTCGTGCTGAGCGCATTATTGAAGCGATAAAGCCCGATGCGGTGATACATTTGGGCGACCTGGTGCGCGATGCACAGGATTTATCCTTTATATATGATATGCCCATATACATGGTCCGCGGAAACAACGATTTTTCCATGATGGACGCGGAGCATGTATATGAAATCTTCGGCTTGCGATTTTTCTGCGCACACGGGCACACACTATCAAAAGAACGAGGTATTGCACGTGCTAAAGAGGAAAACTGCATCGCTTACCTTTGCGGACACACACACCAAAGCTGTTTTTATGAGCAGGACGGCGTTACCGTTATGAATCCCGGAAGTGTATCGCGTCCAAGAGACGGTGTTGCATCTTTTGGCATATTTGAAATTGAAAACGGCAATTTATCGGGGTGTATTTGTCCTGCCGAAGGTTATTGATTTATTACGGAAATTTATTGGGAAAATTTCTCATTTATTAATATTTTTGTTGCAAACAGGATATATTTATGTTATAATATCTTTGAGTGATTTGTTCGGAAATATTAAAATAGGAGGTTTATTGTGGCAAAAAAAAGTAAATTAAAAATTATTCCGCTGGGTGGTTTGGAGGAGATCGGAAAGAACCTCACAGTGTTCGAATACAAGGAGGACATTATCGTCTTGGATTGCGGTGTTGCATTCCCGGACGAAGAAATGTTCGGTATTGACCTTGTTATCCCGGACATGACCTATCTGTACAAAAACAGAGACCGCGTACGCGCAATGGTCTTAACCCACGGTCATGAAGACCACATTGGCGGTATTCCTTATTTCTTAAAGGAAATCAATGTTCCGATTTACGGTACGGCTCTGACACTTGGAATTTTATCAAAAAAATTAAAGGAACATGGCCTTTTGAAGCAGGCAAAACTGATGACAGTACATCCCGGTGACACGGTTCGGATTGGTGAATTCAAGGCTGAATTCATTCGTGTCAACCATTCCATCGCGGACGCAGTTGCCATTGCTTTACACACACCGGCAGGGGTTGTTGTACACACCGGTGACTTTAAAATCGACTCTACCCCTATTGACGGAGATATCATCGACCTTGCACGCTTCGGTGAGCTTGGAAGACGCGGTGTTTTAGCACTTTTATCCGAAAGCACAAACGTTGAACGCGGTGGGTATTCCATGTCGGAACAAAAGGTTGGCGAAACCTTTGAAGAGTATTTTAACGGCTGTACAAAACGAATCATTGTGGCAACCTTTGCTTCGAATGTACACAGAGTGCAACAGATTATTGACTGTGCAATCCGGTACGGCAGAAAGGTTGCAGTTTCCGGCAGAAGCATGGAAAGTGTTGTATCTGCAGCCGTAGAGCTTGGATACATCAAAAATACCAAAGGCACTTTGATTGATTTAAACGAAATCAACAAATTCCCGCCTGAAAGACTGGTTATCATTACCACGGGCAGTCAGGGCGAACCGCTTTCTGCACTCACCCGTATGGCAAACTGTGACCACAAGAGTGTGGAAATCACTCGCGGTGACCTGGTTATCATTTCCGCAAGCCCCATTCCCGGTAACGAAAAATATGTAGCGCGTGTAATTGACGAACTCTTTAAGCGCGGTGCCGAGGTTATTTATAAAGCTTTAGCCGATGTGCACGTTTCGGGACACGCTTGTCAGGAAGAATTAAAAATCATGCTTTCTATGGTAAAGCCGAAGTATTTTATTCCGGTGCATGGTGAATACCGCCATCTGATGCAACATGCTCAGCTGGCACAGAAAATCGGTGTTGAGGAAGACAATACATTCATCTTAAAGCTCGGTCAGGTACTGGAAATGGACGACAGAAATGCAAAAGTTACCACCACCGTTCCTGCCGGCAAGGTGTTTGTGGACGGCTTAGGTGTCGGTGACGTCGGAAACATTGTTATCCGCGACCGTAAGCACCTTTCGGAGGACGGCCTGATTGTGGTTGTGGTATGTATTGATTCTGCAACCAAAGAAATTGTATCGGGACCCGATGTTATATCCCGAGGCTTTGTGTATGTGCGCGAAGCTGAACCCTTGATGGAAAATATTAAAGACATTGCATACGATGCTATCGAAGAATGCAATGCAAGAAAGAACAACGACTGGACAGCACTCAAAAATGCCATCAAGAACAAGCTCAGCCAATACCTCTACGAGGAAACCAAGCGAAGCCCCATGATTTTACCCGTAATAATGGATATTTAAGAAATAAAACAGCTGTAAATGCGATGACATTTACAGCTGTTTTTAATATTCTTCAATTCTGAATCCCTTATTCGTTTCATCCGAAGCGCACTGTCTGAAGCAACATATAAATGGACATCTGGGAGCTTTAACCCCATAGACTGTGGTTGTTTTCGGCACGGAAAGCCCAAAGCTTTGCCATTTTTCTTTTGTGCCAAGAAAAAAAACTGCTTTTAAACCGTCGCATTTCAAAAAGGCTCCCGATCGAATTTTTGTAACGTTTGCAGGCAAAATAATCTCTGTAAGATTGTGACAGTCATAGAATGCAAAGTTTTCTATGGTTGCAACATTTTTAGGAATTGTAATATCCACAAGATTATTACACTCACAAAATGCTTCTTCGCCAATAAATGTAAGGTAATCCGGTAGTTTAACCTTTTTAAGATTTCCGCACCCTCTAAACGTTTTGTGCCCTAAAGTCGTTACCCCGTTAGGAATTGTAACCGTTTCAAGACTATTACAATTCATGAATGCATGACTGCCGATATAGCTCAACCCTTTACCTAACTCAACACTTTTAACACCGCTACATCCAAAAAAAGCATAATCACCAATAAAAGAAACACCATCCGAAAGAGTAATGCTTTCAAGAGAAGTGTAACCATAAAATGCACTCCCGGCAACGGAGGTTATTTCGCTCGGGATAACCAAATCAGTCAACAGGACATTATCCAAATACAAATTCTTCGCGTAACTCAACGGATTCGAATTCATGTTAAAATCAATCCTGCACCACGACGAAAGGTTTGCAATGTATACATTTTCCAAAGCGGTACATCCGGCAAATGCGTGATCCCCTATCGTGGTGATACTGTCCGGAAACGTTATATTTTTAAGTGCACTACAATATTGAAATGCATATGCACCTATGCTCGTTACACCATCCGGAAACGTTATATCTTCTAAGCTTTTACAATAACAGAATGCACGGTCTCCTATTTTAGATATATTGTTGGGAATAGTAACATTTTTGAGGCTTGTGCAAAATTGAAACGCCTGGTTTCCTATTGACATTACGCTGCTCGGAATGTTAACACTTTCAAGATTATTACAATCAAAAAAAGAAGCCTTCCCAATTGTAGTTATGCCTTCTTCCACAACAACACTTTTTATGCTATCTCTGTTGTCATACCAAGGAGTCTGTGTAGAATCAGAAAAAGCTATATCGCCTGCACCACTGATAGTAAGTGTACCGGAATCATCCAATACCCATGTAACATTTTCACCGCATGTACCGGATGTTTCTGCATTCGATACAATCGGAATCACTATCAGAAAAGCACATACAAACATAAAAAGAATCATCTTTTGGATTTTTTTCATGTAAAAGCCTCCTTTCGGCTGACATCATCAGTATAATACATTTTTTATAATTTGTAAAGTTTTTCTTTAAAATCTAAAAAGCAGTAAGTGCGATGCACTTACTGCTTTTTATCAGGTTTCGTCAACTGTTACGGTTACGCGTTTGCCGCGTATGCGGAGGTTTTCGAGCTTGGGCAGGACATCTGCCACAAAGAGGGTTGGGATGTCGGCTTTGATTTCCTTTTCCGCCACGCGGATTTTGCCCACAACTTCTCCGGGAAGACCGCCGTTTCGGGCAATTGCCGCCACAATGTGTCCGGCATTGATTTCCATTTCAGAACCGATATTAAATACAAGAGTGGTCATTTTATTTGCACCGCTCTTCTTCTTTTTCTTGCCCATTTGCGGTAAAATCAGACGTTCTGCCAGAGCTGCCGCAATTTCGTCGTACGCAAAGCCTTCTTCTTTCAAATCGTCCACCAAATCATAAAAGCGGTCACGGGCGCCGTTCTTTAAGATTTCACGAACCTCTTCTACTGTTCGTTCCATGGTGGCAAGCGCTAAGGTTTCTTCATCCGGCATTTCCAGACGGTTAATACGGGCATGAATAAACTTTTCAATGTCACGGATTTTATACATATCTTCTCTGCCTTCGGCAAAGGTATAGGAATAGCCTGTTTTGCCTGCTCTGCCCGTTCTGCCGATGCGGTGCACATAAAATTCCAAATCCTGCGGAATATCGTAGTTAATAACAACGTCTACCCCATCTACGTCAATACCGCGTGCTGCAACGTCTGTTGCAACCAGGATGCGGATTTTACCCGTTTTAAAGGCAGTTAAGACATAGCTTCGCTCCGCCTGCTTCATATCACCGTGAATGCCCTCTGCATGCACGCCATAGTCTTTTAATGTGTCTGTTAAATCATCCACCTGCTTTTTGGTGTTACAGAAAATAATAACAAGCCCCTCCGACCATTCCTTTAAAACCATGTACAAAACATCATTTTTACGGTTTCGGGGTACAGGATAGCAAATCTGGGTAATCTCATTAACGGTTTTTTCTTTGGTAGCTATCTGAATATGTTGTGGATCGTTCTGATACCGCTTTGTAAGACGCAGAATATCGGGTGACATGGTGGCAGAAAAGAGCAATGTCTGCCTTTCACGCGGTGTTTTGCGTAAGATTTTTTCCATATCTTCTCTGAAGCCCATGTTGAGCATTTCGTCCGCTTCATCCAAAATAACCATTTTAACCGAATCCAAATTTAATGTTTTACGGGTTAAATGGTCGATAATTCTGCCCGGTGTACCGATGACAAACTGTGCACCGCGCTCTAATGCAGCAATCTGACGGTCAATCGACTGCCCACCGTAAATGGCAACCGTTCTGAAACCTCTTATAAATCTTGAAAATTTACGGATTTCTTCGCAAACCTGCATGGCAAGCTCACGGGTTGGGCACATTACAAGCACCTGCACATCCGGCTTTGAAACATCTACCTTTTCAATAGCAGGCAAACCGAACGCTGCCGTTTTACCGGTTCCCGTTTTAGAATGACCGATTACATCAATCCCCTCCTGAATCAAGGGAATGGTTTGTGCCTGGACGTCAGTCGGCTCGGAAAATCCGATTTCCTCCAGACCTCTTAAAATTTCTCTGCTTAAGTTAAGTTCGCTAAAATTCATGTTTTGTAAAATCCTTTCTGTCATGGAAAATCAGGATTTCCGTAAAAAGAAACCCTGATTATGTTATTCTTGTGTTACCGGTTGCTCCGTTTCGGGCATTGTCTGCCCGTCCGAAGGCACATCTGTAGTCTGTTCAGGTGCTTCCGGTGCTTTTGTACCCCGCGTTATTTTTTCGGAAAGGGTTCTGTAGGTACTGCTGGGCATTCTTTCGCTGGTGGTTTTGCCGTCTATGGTCACCTTGCGGTAGGTTTCAACAACATATCCTGTAATACCGCTACGTTCCACAACCTCTTTGCCCTGCTCCATTTCCGGATCATCTTTATAAATTGTATCATAAGGTACAGTTTCGAGCAGGATGTTTTCAATTTCAACAGAGAACGGCTTTTCTTTTTTTCCGCAAATCTGAATCACGCAATATCCGCCACCTGCACTGCTCTTGATTAAAATAGGATGCTTTGTGTTGTTTTTAAACTTAAAGTCAATCTGCCCCATTACAACCGTTGCATCCTGACCTTTTTCCGCATATGCAACAGGGTAAGCGTGGCTGGTACGGTACACAATTTCAAGATTCGCATAAAGTGCCGCATTATAAAGGGTTGTGGACACTTGACAAACACCGCCTCCGATATCATCTGCCACGCCCTCGGATGTGTAAACGGCGGCATTTCGGAAGCCTGCTTCGGCAGTACGGTCACCCACAATCGCATTATAGGAAATCACATCTCCCGGCTCTGCAATGTAGCCGTTAAGCTTAGAGGTTGCAAGTTCAACATTGTGGCTACGGTCAATCTGTCCTGCGTTATATCTGGTCGAATAGGTACTTAAGGTGTCTCCAAACATCTCTTTTTCCAGTTCTTCCAATGTAACCTTTGGCTTGACAGAGCGTGCCGAAATGTGATATTCACTGTCCGATACAGCATTTTCCAGAACTGCCTGCACATCTTCAATCTCGAGCTTATAACCGTAAACATGCGGAATAAGCTTTCTGGCTTCGGCATCATAATACGCATCCTGCGGCTCGGATTTGAAATCCTTCATAAATTCCTCCGCAGTGGGAACCGAAAATTCTTTTTCGGAAAGAACGGCATCGATGTGTGCATCTTCATACGCGTACAACTTTTTCTTTATAGATTTACAAATAGCCGGAATATCCATGGCATTTCCGCCGTGTCCGGTTGTAATTAAAATCTCATCCTCTTTTGCTTCGTAGGTCGTTTCCTTATAGCTGTCCGGAACCGATTCCTGCATCTGAAGCAAGCCCAGTTCAAGTTTTTCTTCGTCTAAAATAATGTAGACCGGAACATTTCGCTTTACAAACGGTGTCAGATAGGTAAATATACGTTCAACCAAATTACCCTTTCCTTTTTGGAACGCAAGCTTTGCGGTTTTTTTCAAATCGCAGGTTGCTATATCATCAAAAAGAAATTCCTGCGTCTGCTCCCCCACTGTAACCGAGATTTCAGGAACATAAGTGAATTTTCGGGTTAAAAGAGCTTCAATTTCCGCCTGCGTTTTTCCATGAACCGGAATTCCTGCTACAGTTACACCGCGGAATGCGGTTGAGTTACCGGCCGAAAGGCAAAAAACAAGCAGTACACATATAACAGCAACACAAATAAGCGCAATTTTTTTGCGCTTTTTCCGTTTCAGTATTTTTTCTTCTTTACGAAGTCTGTATTTTTCTGTTAAAGATACGACTGTGTTTTCCTGTTCTGCCATATTTCACGCTCCTGCCTATATTATAGCAATTCTATTTTTACAATTCAAGGGGAACTTTATAACAATTATATTTCAAAGATGCTTAAAAGCCCAGCGGTTCATCCACTAAAATCACGGTTATTCTGCCCGGCTTTCGCTGATATGCCATAACGGTATAATCACAGCAAATGCGCCCCGCACCGCCACAGCCTTCTGTCATGTGAGCCGCATCGGAATTTTGAGCGACACAAACGCCTTTCTTTTCACAGTATGTATCGCAAGAAAGTCTTTTGGTATTTAAGGGTGCCGCAGTTTCTCTCAGGCGTTTTACCGCTTCATCAAGGTTTTTTACAATTTTGTTTTTTCCAACAACCAGATAAACCTTTTCGGGGCCGTAAAGAATTGCAGCAACGCGATTTCCGTTTCCGTCCACATTAAAAATCTCACCCTGCTCGGTAACTGCGTTTGCGCTTGCTATATAAGCATCTGCAAAGAAAGATTTTTTAAATATTTCTTCAATTTCAGGACGTGTCAAGCCCGCAGTGTAACGGTCAAGAAATATATAATTGCCGTTCCGTAAAAACGGAAGCACCTCCGCTTCATCCAACGTCTTTGAACCGCCGACTGCAACCGTTGCACCTTTTGTAAGCAATTGCTCTAAAAGCGGAACAACCTCTTCCTTCGTGCTTACTGCATACACTTCCATATTATTCTTTTTTAAATTTTCAATGACTGTTTTCATGTTTTTTCTTCCTTCCGCTTTTCTTACTCGGTTTATTTTACCACACATCTTTAAATATGGCAAGCATTCTTGACATATTCTTTAAAAACAGTTATAATAAAATAGGTGATTAAAATGCGTCATAAATTACAATGGAAACTGATTTTCATATTTATTTTATTTATATTCGCCATCATTCTGGTGTCGGGTACTTTTATTATGACTTCGGTTTCCTCTTTTTATTTAAATCAGTTTAAGGTTCAGATGGATGACGAGTTCAAGGGTCAACTCTCAGAAAGTCTGAATGAAAGCCTTTCCGATACAGATCCTGTTACAAAAATTTCCGAAGTTATGGATGCATTTGCTATGAGCAGACTGGGCATCGGCAACAACAGAAACTATTATATCTTAGACGGAAAAACCGGACTTTTCATTGATGGCTCAGGCCAGGAATCTGATTTGAACGGTGTTACCGACAACATCATCTCTGCCATAAACGGAAAAATCGGAAACGAAATTTCTTTGCGTGGCGAATATATGGATTATGCATATCCGGTAAAGCAGGGCGACAAAACAGCATATATTATTTATGTTGCGGACAACAAGGAAGATATTTCAGCTGTTTTATACAACATTTTCCGCATTATTCTGCAGGCGTTTTTATACAGTGCACTTCTTGCGATTGTGTTTGGTTTCTTTCTGAGCCGCACGATTACCGTTCCCATCCGCGACTTAACCAACAAAGCGGGCAAAATTGCCGAGGGTGATTTTGTAGACGCCAGCATCCGCGTACAAGGCAATGATGAAATCGGAACATTAACCCAAACCTTTAATACCATGGCGGACCGATTGAAAACCACCATGCGTGAAATGGAAGGTGAAAAAAGTAAAATTGAAATTATCATCCGGAACTTAGAGGACGGTATTATGGCATTTGACAGTAAAGGTATTGCAACGCACACCAATCCTGCTGCAATCAAAATGCTTCGTCTGCCTAAGAAAGCAACCTATAAATTTGATGATATTTTCCCGCCTTTGGGCATTCCGCTTACCACAAAGGATGCCCATGACATAAAAGCGAACTTCAAAAGAGAATATGAAATTGAAACCGAGCAGGCCGCTTTAGCCCTTCACTTCGCCCCTTTCCGTGCAGAAGGTCAGAAAAAGCCCGGTATCATTGTTGCCATTTCAGATATTACAAAACAACAAAAGCTTGATAATTCTCGCAAAGCCTTTGTTGCAAATGTTTCGCACGAGCTTCGTACACCTTTGACCAACATCAAAAGCTATGCGGAAACTATGCTGGACTCAGATCTGGATCCCGAAACAACCGAAAACTTCTTACAGGTTATCAACAGCGAAGCGGACCGCATGACAAGACTTGTTCGCGATTTGCTTCTTCTCTCTCAGCTTGACCACACCAACACCGGTTTAAAGCCTGAAGAGTTAAACATTTCCGAGTTGGTGTCCGACACCGTAAACACCATGCGCATCGAAGCACAGAACAGACAGCTGACATTAACCTATGTCCCGGGAAGTGCTACCGATAACATTATGGCAGATCCCGACAGAATCCGTCAGGTTATCATTAATATATTGTCTAATGCAATCAAATACACCCCAGCACATGGTAATGTAACCGTGCTTTGCGGACAGCAAAAAAGCAACGTATATGTACAGATTACCGATACAGGCATCGGTATCCCCGAAAAAGATTTGCCCATGCTGTTCGAACGGTTTTACCGTGTAGATAAGGCCCGCTCAAGAGAAATGGGCGGCACCGGGCTTGGTCTTGCAATCGCCAAAGAAATGGTGGAGGCACACAATGGCTCGATCACCATTGACAGCGAATACGGCAAAGGAACAACCGTAACCATTTATTTGCCACGGAATTTAAGCGAAAAGGAGTAGCCTATGCCAAAGGTAAGTGTTATAATTTCTGCTTACAATGTGGAAAAGTATATTGAAAAATCGCTAAAAAGCGTTTGCAGTCAAACGCTAAGGGATATTGAAATTCTTGCTGTTGACGATGGCTCCACAGATAAAACCAAAGAAATTATTTCTGAAATTGCCAGGACGGATACACGCATCCGTCTGCTTTCGCATGAAGAAAACAAAGGTTTAATGCTTGCAAGAAAAACCGGCTATGACAACGCAAGCGGTGATTACATCATGTTTTTAGACGGTGATGATTACTATAACGAAAACGCGTGCGAAGTGGCATACAACGCTATTTCAGATGAGAACACCGACATATTGCAATTCGGTGTTGACACCTTTACCGAAGGTGAAAATTTCTCTGAAAATAGTATTTTTGCGGAGGAAATAAAGAATTTGTTAAACAACTTTGTTTCTCCATATTCCTCCGAAAAAGCAGGCGGGCTGTATAACTCTGATGATGTACTAAAAATCAATCATTGTATTTTCAATAAAATCTACAAAAAAGAACTGGTACAGAAAGTTTCTGCTGAAATCCCGAACACGCACATTTATCTTGCTGAGGACATGCTTTTTTCCTACATAGCTTTTTTTTATGCAAAATCGTTTGGCACAACAAGTGAACTGCTCTGCAACTACAGAGTCGGGACAGGTGTATCCACCACTACATCCGTTACCGAAAGACGAAGAAACGCAGTAGCAAAGTGCTACTACATTTATTCTTTTTTAAGAGAATGGACTGATAAAAGACAAGCACCTCCCGCGTGTCAAAAACGACTTTTAAAAATTCAAGACGAAATGTTTACACATATAAACCATTTCTTTTTTGGGGATTTATCCAAAGATGAACGGGAGATGTTCTGTAAAGAGGTTCTTTTCTACTGCCCCGCAGATTTGTTTATTTGCAGATTGATTTATGCAACATTTACGAAAAATTTTTCCGAAGCAGAAACCCTTTCGGAGTTATGTGCTCCGCTTTCTATATTCAAAACAAACGTACACAAAATTAAAACCGTAGGAATACTTGGAAGTGCAAAGCAAGAGTTAATTAATTATCTTGAGAAGAAAGGTTGCAAAACCGTACAGATGACAAGTGCAGACATTCCCAACAGTACACCTCTATCCTTTTCAGAAACAAAAGCGCGTGTTCTCTCTGTTCAAGATATGATTCAAACACAACAAATTGATATGGTTCTGTATTGCAACAAGAGCACACCTCTGCTGGTAGCAGATGCTTTAGCGGTAAAAGGAACCGGCGCACTGTTTTCTGTATTGACGGACGGTGATTTTTTATCAGGCTGGAATACACTGGAAATTTACACAGCAAGAACCCAAGCGGTTATGTATAAATGCTATGCTATTGCGGACTTTGTCCTCACGGCGTCAGCGCAGGATTATTCCTATTTTAAGGCTATGGGACTTAAATGTTATATGCAGGACAGTTTTGACCCCGCTAACCTTTCAGAACTGCCCGAAATACCAAAACCGTCTGTGGCAGAACAGACAATAAAAGCGCTTTCGGAAAATGTTGAAAACGGAATAATCCGGCATATAGCAAAGAATAAAACCGCAGAAGAGCTGGAAGCTTCTGTTATGTATGCTAAAACTTTGGAAAAGCAACTTGAAGAAGCTGTAGGATACGCCCACCAATTAGAAGCGGTCATCGCTGAAAAAGACGGATATCAGACATGCTTGGAAAATGCGATTCAGGACAAAGATGCATGCATCGAAGCTTTACAAGAAAAAATTATTGCGTTGAAAAATCCACCGTCTTTATTAAATAAAATTAAAAATCGTATCAAAAACAAGGAGAAACTATGAAAAAGGTCAGTATTATTATTGCAGCCTACAACATGGAGGACTACATTGAAGAAACGTTGCAAAGTGCTGTGGCACAGACATTAGACGACATTGAGATAATTGTTGCCAACGATTGTTCCACAGATGAAACAGCAGAAAAAGTGACCCTTTTCGCAAAAAAGGATCCGAGAATCCATCTTGTGAATCTTAAAGAGAATAAAGGGCCTATGCTTGCACGAAAAGAGGCCTGCACTGTTTCAGACGGTAAATACACCATGTTTTTAGACGGAGACGATTTGCTGATCCCTGAAGCATGCGAAATTGCTTACAATGCAATCGAACGCGAGCGGGTTGATATTTTGCAGTTTGAAACAGAAGTCTTTGGAGATGACAAGATCCTGCATTCACAAGCAGGTGCTGTTGCCGGTGTGTATGCATACATGCAGGGTTTAAATAAGAAAATTGTTTCTTCAGACAAAGCAGGATTAATGGGAAGGCGTGAGTGTCGGGACCATTTAAATTTCACTATGTGGAATAAAATCTATAACAGCAAGCTGATTGAGCAGGTAAACAAAGAACTCCCCGACGAGCATCTTGCTATGGCTGAGGATATGCTGTTTTCCTTTATCGCCGGTGTGTTTGCAAAATCCTACGCAGATATCAAAGAAAAAATACATCGCTACAGATTCGGAAACGGTATTTCTACTGCCCAAAACCTTTCAAAGGCACGCATGCAGTCTGTTGCCAAAACATATTATGTTTACAATTTTTTGAAAGAATGGACCGAAGAGAAAGGATGCGAAAAAATATGCCGTAGTCGCTTAGACACCATGCGCATGCAGTTTTTATCCAACATGAGTGGTGCTTTCTTAACACAGATTCATGCCGAAGACAGACAGATTTATATGGATTATGTATTACAATACTGTCCGCTTAATACTTTTTTAAGTGCACTTTGCTTCGGTGCCTACTGCAATCACCTTGCCCCCTCAGAAGTGCTTTCTGAGTCTTTGGCAGGACTTTCACAGTTGAAAGCGACGAAAAAAGAAATCAAAACGGTTGCAACCTTTTACTATCGTGCCCGGAACGGCGGAATTGAGAATGTTTTGTCCCAGATTACCGAGGCATGGATTCAGGCAGGCTACAAGGTTGTTCTTTTTACAGATGAGCCTGCACATGAAGATGACTATCCGCTAAACGAAAACATTATACGCGTTGTTCTTCCGGTTTATGAGCATGGAAAATTTTACACCTATGAGGAACGCATGGATGCTTTGCGCGACGCTTGTAAAACCTATGATGTGGATATTATGATTTACCACGCGTGGTTACACATGCAAATCGTTGCCGACATCATAGCCGTTAAACAGTTGGGTATTCCTTTTGCAGTACACACGCACAGCGTATTTTGTGTGAACTTTTCCGCACAAGACGTTGGATACACCTACAAAAATCTGGTTTTGCACAAAGTGTATTCTCTTTGTGATACCGTTATCACATTAAACCGCGCAGATCAGGCATATTGGTCAGCTTTTGGGCTGAACTGTGTTCAAACTGTCAATCCGATTCCCTACAAAACAGACACACCGATCGCGCCTCTTAATGGACACAATTTGCTCATGACGTGTCGGATTTCTCCCGAAAAGCAAATTTTAGACGCCATTAAAATTACGGAAGCGGTGCGAAAAAAAATACCGGATGTTACCCTCACTATCGTGGGTGCACCCGACACCAAAACATACATGGACGAAATAACCGGCTATATCAAAACAAAAAAACTGCAGGACACAGTTATACTGCCCGGATTTCAAAAAGATGTACTTCCCTATTATCAAAACGCCGATATCATGCTGATTACCAGCGAATATGAAGGCTTTCCTCTTTCGCTTGTGGAAAGCAAAATGTGCGGTGTTCCCTTGGTGATTTATGAATTGCCCCATTTAGATACTGTGCAGGCCGCAAAAGGTATGGCGGTTGTTCCACAAAAAGATATCTTAGGTGCCGCAAGACATATCATTGACATTCTTTCAGATGATGTGCTGAAAAAAGAAATGGGTCGTGCTGCTCGTCAGAGTGCTGAAGAAATATACAGTCACGACTTAAAAGAACTTTGGAAAAACATCTTTGACAAAACGTTGAATCCTGTGGAAAAAGAATCTCTCTCTCCCGCATCCGCTGCCATTCTCACCATGAACAGCTACATGCTTCAGGGTATTGTGGCACGCGCTTCATATGCACCGCAAACACAGGAAATTGCATCTGATACCGACAGCAAGCTCACTTTAGATGCATATACCAATCATGTTCTGACGTTAGAAGCAACCGTTCGCGAAATTCGTTCTTCAACAAGCTATCGCCTTGGTTGGTTTTTAACCTGGCCATTCCGTAAAATCAAGGACAAAATCAAAGGTCAAAAATATGTGGAATAAAGCTTGACAAATAAAACAAAATATGATATTCTAACTAATGCAAAGTAGGAATCTACGCGTTAAGTGAGAGAAAGACGGGAAGTTGCTTTCTCTACGAAAAGCATTTTTTAAATGCTTGCGGTGTGGATTCCGCATTCCGTTGCTGCTTAAAGAATAGAGACTTTTTTTAAAAATCAAAATCCTTTTTGTAGCATTTTGCAGAAAGGATTTTTTATTATGAAAAAATTATTCATTCCGCAAAAGCTAAACCGTAAACAGTTGTGTACACTTGCTCTGCTGGTTGCTGTGACTGTTGTACTGTCTGTCTTTTGCACCATCCGTGTCGGAAACGCAATCAAAATTCCGTTAAAATTCATTTCGGTATTTCTAGCCGCTGCTTTATTCGGTCCCTGGTATGGTGGCCTCGTTTGTGCTATGGGCGATATTCTGAATGCAATTTTGGTTCCGATTGGTCCCCCTATTCCGATGCTGACAGTTTTAGAATTTGTTTCAGGCTTCCTGTTCGGGCTGTTTTTTTACGCAAATAACGATAAAAATTATATATTGCGCGCATTAATTTGCACTACGCTTTTATTCTTGAGCGATATGCTTTTAACCACAGCTGTGCTGACCTCTGTCGGATATTTTCCGAATTTCAAAACAGCTTTTATTACAAGGATTGCTGCAGGCATAATTAAATGGGTGTTACAATTCAGTGTACTTGTTATTTTCAAAAAACATCTTACGGCTTTACGAAAAGTTCTGAAAAAATAAGGAGACTTTTATGGACATAAAAACATTCGCAAACAGCTTTCAGACCAAATCCGTGTTGGAACTGCAACCAATTGCAGACCTTTTGGAAAAGGTAGGAAATCCACAAAAGGATTTAAAATATATCCATGTAACCGGTACCAACGGAAAAGGCTCGGTGTGCGCTTTTTTACAAAGTGCACTCACTCATGCAGGCCTAAAATGCGGTAAATATACATCTCCGTTTGTGGTTTGTCAGGAGGAAAGAATCTCTGTTGACGGAAAATTTATTCCTGCCGAAGCCTTTGATGCACTTTTAAAGCAATTAGAACCATACGCCGAAGGCAAATCCCCATTTGAACTCTGGACTGCAGCTTCATTTTTATATTTTAAGCAGGAGAAATGCGATATAGTTGTTTTAGAATGCGGCATGGGTGGTAAGGGCGATGCCACTAACATCATCCCTGCACCCGAATGCGCAATTCTGACCCGTATCGGGCTTGACCATACTGAGTATCTGGGAAATACAATAGGAGAAATCACCTTAAATAAATGCGGAATTATTAAGCCCGGCACAAAGCATGTTGTAACCATCAAGCAGGAAACAACCAATTTGATAAAAAAACATGCCTGTGGCATGTTTCATGTGGCGGAGCCGGTGGATTCCCCCCTTTCTTTAAAGGGAAAACACCAGAAAGAAAATGCCGGCATTGCATATACCGCTTTAAAAGCTTTAGGTGTCGCCGAAGAACATATTTTATACGGTCTTTCACACGCAAAACATCCTGCACGTTTTGAGGTTTTTGAAGGAAATCCACTCGTGATTTATGATGGTGCACATAATCCCAACGGTGCAAAAGCACTTGTTGAAAATCTGCCCGATGAACCGCTCACTCTCATTTGTGCATTTATGGCAGACAAAGATATTCAAGGCGTAATTGACGAACTGAAAAAAGGAAATCTTCAAAGCCGATGCACTGTTCGCTGTACAACCGTTTCGGATAATCCCAGAGCGATGCAACCAGAAAACCTTGCAGAACTATTTAATCTAAACGGATTTAAAGCAAGTCCCTATCCAACCATCAGGGAGGCGCTTTTGAACTTAGAAACCACCACCTGCGTGTTTGGTTCATTATATTTATATAAAGAATTTTTAGATGCATACAAAAAAGGAGCCTGACGGCTCCTTTCAGACTGTCGAAAAAGTCGTTCTACCGCAAGCAAAGAACTATTTGTTATTCTGAGCGAAGCGAAGATTCTCCGGTTTGAACAGATGTTGAATGGAGCGGAATCCATCGAAGATTCCGCTCCATTGCTTGCTTTTTGTCAATTTGAACTCTACCGTACCTCTGTACGCCGACGAATTCAAATTGTCAAAATATAACTTCCTTTTTCTTAAGTCTACAGCGTGTCGATAGGTTTATCGACACGCTGAAAGGAGCCTGACGGCTCCTTTTTACATTTCATCTATAATTTCCGCGATTTCATCACGAAGATCTTCTAACTCTTCGTGAAGCGCTTCCCATTTGTCAAAAGCTTCGCCTTTGCGTTTGGGCTCTTTTTCATTTAAAGCATGAATTTTATCTATGATGCGTCCTTTATACTCTACAAGTTCTTCTTTTGTCATGGATGCAAAATCCGGCAACATTTCCTCTGTTCCTTTTTCAGTTTCTACCAGTAAAAAGACGCCGTCCGCATCCCAACCAATTAACTTTTCAGCCATATTTTATCCCTCGATTCTTGAAATTAAATAGCGACCAACTTCCACCATATATTTCAGTGCAGGGAGCAGAAGTTCTTCGGGCAAGGGGTGCATAAAATTAGATGCTTCGTATGTAAAGTCGCCCGTGTAGCCAATTTCTTTTAAAGCTTTGCATACAGATTCCCATTTACCGGCACCACCGTAATAAGGCAAGGTGTGTGTATCGCTTAATCCGGTTACATCGTGTACGTGAAGGGCTTTCAAACGGTCTTTTCCGAGCGCACGGATAAAATCGGCTGGATCTTCGCGGCAAAGCAAAGCGTGACCAATATCAAAACAGTATTTAAAGTTTTCGTCCTGCATTGAATCCACATACCGAATGGTTTCTTCAGGTGTAGAGCAAGTAGAATGTTCAATGTAATATACACCTGCCGCATTTCTGCCCTGCCACATATTTTCAGTACAAATGGTAACGCCGTGATCTTTTGCATAAGGAAGCAAGCGACCATAAAATTCCATATTCATTTGAAACAACTGTTCCGGAATACCTTCATCTCGGTAGGTTAAATGCTGTACCGGGTGCACAACCATGTTGGAAATCCCCAAAATTTCAGCACTTTCAAAAGAACGAACGATATTCCAGAAGATTTCTTCTGTTCTTGCAGGATCCATAACGCTGGACGGGAAAGGTGCATGTGCCTGATTAAACACAAGACCGCTGTCCTCCGCTCTTTTTCTTAAGTTTATAAACCACTCTTTGCCTTTTTCGGTTACCGAATCCGCATCCGAATATTTCGAACTCGAATGAAAAGCAAAATCCAAAGCATCAAAGCCTGCCTTTGCACAAATATCGACACCATACTCTGCCGAATAATTCTTTTCAGAAAAAAATCCTATTGTGTTGGAAAGTTTCATATCAATACACCTCGTATTCCGATGCACCGGCATCTATAATTAACTGTTCATCTTTTTCATCAATATTCAAAACGTGCACTTCTTCACCATACTTTTCGCTGTACAGTAAGCTTCCGTTCATTTCAAAACCTACAGAGAAAAAGTCAGTTATACCTCCGCTTGTATTTTCTGCACAGAAAGCTTTTAAGAATGCGCCTGTCACTTTGCCGTGATAAATGGTTTCAGGCTCTTCTCTTTCGAAGCTATCTGACCACTTTTTGGCAAATTCTTCATTTTCCCCCTCCCAGCAACGGATTTCAAAAGGATCTCCGCCATGGACAAAACTCCGAATCAGCTTTTGCCACATATCTCTTGTGGTGTTTTTTATTGTTATGTTCATAAAGAAAACTCTCCTTTTATCAAAAAAGCGCGCAAAAAGCACGCCTTTTATTCTTAAAACAAGCCGGGCAAATTCATACCACCGGTGATTTTGCTCATCTGTTGAGCAGAAACATCTTCAGCCTTTTTCAAAGCTTCCTGAACCGCAGAAAGCACCAGATCTTCCAGCATTTCCACATCATCTGGATCTACGCACTCGGGATCAATTTTAATTGCAGTAATTTCTTTTTTTGCAGTTGCCGTAACGGTTACCATACCACCGCCCGCAGATGCTTCAACGGTTGTTTCTTCCAGTTCTTCCTGCATTTTGAGCATGTCCTGCTGCATCTTCTGTGCCTGCTTAATCATCTGATTCATGTTGGCACCACCCATGCCACCCATAGGGAATCTGTTCTTTGCCATATTTATCTCTCCTTATTTTTTAATCTTCAAATTTAATAAAATCACCGAATTCCTTTTCCAGATCGGATATTCCTTGCGCAGGGGTCACCTGCTGTGCTAAAGCTGCATTTTCGTTGGTATAACAGCAATGTATATTCGGTCGAAGTCCCACAACCTCCCAGATCGCATCTTGCAGAGCTTCTTTGTTATTTTTACGTTCCATCATGTCGTGATTAATTTTGTTTTCAGGTCTGAAAATTAACAACAATGTATTGTCGTTTTCCGCAACCGGTCTGCAAAGACCTAAATGTGCACTGATTGCCCCTTTTTTGGCATAAAGAAGCTGATCGGCTACCCGATTCCAGTTCTGAATTGCTTCTTGCAAAGTGCCGTGGTTTTCATCCATAACCGGTCTTGCCGGCGGTTCTTCGTAAGGAGCAGGTTCGGTCAAAGGCTCCGGCTCCGAAACAGGAATCGGTATGTCGGGTTCAGCAGGTGTTGGATTTTCTTCGACCGGAACAGGCGGGAAATCCGACACCTGCTTTGGTTTTTCCTCCACACGCATAATCGGTGTAAACATCGGCGGCTGTGGATTTGGCATTACCGGCATTTGCGATTGCGGTACTTTTTGACCGTGTGCACAAATTGCCGCAAGACCAATTTCTAATAGCATTTTGGGATTTGGTGTTTCCTTCTGGCTTTTATAAATATTGGTTAAGCTTTTTAATATCGTAATAATCTGAGGCAATGCAAACTTTTTACTTTCTGCCGAGAAAGCACTTGCCCGTTCTTCATTCATTTGCAATATTTCTTTCGGGTCTTGTACAAGAGATGCTACCATCAGACATCTGAAATGCTCCATCAGATAAACTGTAAGTAAAAGCGGATCTCTGCCCTCTGTAATTGTGCTTTCACAAACCGAAATCACGGTTGCCGCATCCTTTGTTGCAATCGCAGACGACATTTTAAACAAATCGGTATCATCCACAGTCCCTAAAACCTTTGCAACCGCCTGCGCTGTAAGCTTTTCGGTGGAAAAGGAAAGACACTTTTCCAAAATAGAAAGCCCGTCACGCATGGACCCGTCTGCCGCATAGGCTACAGCGGAAATTGCATCCTGCTCATATTCTGCGCCCGATTCTTTTAAAACATATTCCAATCTGTCCCCAATAGTTTTGCCCGAAATCCGTTTAAAATCAAAGCGCTGACAACGGGAAAGAATGGTTTGGGGAACTTTATGGTATTCTGTGGTTGCCAAAATAAACATTGCATATTCCGGCGGCTCCTCCAAGGTTTTTAGCAACGCATTAAAAGCACCGCCCGAGAGCATATGCACTTCGTCAATAATATATACTTTTTTACGGAGAGACATGGGCGGATAGGTAATTTCTTCCCGAATCTGGCGCACGTTATCAACACTTGTGTTGGATGCCGCGTCGATTTCAACCACGTCAATAGCAGTATTTTCTTTCATACTGCGACAAGCTTCGCACGCATTGCAAGGCTCACCGTCAGTTAAATTTTCACAGTTTACCGCACGGGCAAGCAAACGTGCCGTAGTCGTTTTACCGGTACCGCGAGTACCGCAAAACAGATAGGCATGCGCGCACTTATTATGGATAAGCTGATTTTTAAGAGCAGTTACAATTGCTTCTTGTCCGTATAAATCCGAAAATGTTTCGGGTCGGAATTTTCTGTAAAGCGCCTGATGATCCACAAAATTCTCTCCTTTCATTAATTTAATATTAAAAAAGCTATACAGCCTTATGTCGAAACCAATATATACGCGTTACGCACCTTCGAACTCAAACCAGGCACCCTTGCGGCACATCGAAGCATTTGCTTATTGCTGCTCGGTTCCCCGCCTGACAAGGTTCACAACGAACGATTGCGCAAGACCCGGTTCTCAACATTCTCCGTTACGCACGGACCGCACATACTGACCCCTCGATAAGGCATTCACCCTTGCTACAGCGGATTGCAAGTACAGGGCACCGCTACCTCCCCGGTTAGTATAGCTATATTAGTATACCACACTTTTTTATTTTTTGCAACATTATTTTTTTATTATTTTTTTCTTGACAAAAACACTTTAACGTGTTACAATAGTAAAAACAATAAAAGAAGGAGACCGAAAAATGCTTTTAAAATCTTTCGCATTTAACAGCTTTTTTAAACTCTTTGTGTTTCGATTTACAAAGGGTTTATTGTTGTGCCGCGAATGATTTCTGCAAGTTTATTTTTTGATTGACTTTTACGCTGCACGATATATATTTCGTTGCAGCGTTTTTTTATTGTAAAAGAGAGGATGGTTCAAAATGGACAAAAAACACATTATTTACAATCCGGAAATGGAATGTATCGACAGAGAAGCTCTTCGTAAACTGCAAAGCGAGCGTTTAATTGAAACTGTAAAGCGCGTTTACGAAAACGTACCTATGTACAGAGAGCGCATGGACAAAAAAGGTGTAAAGCCTGAAGACATCAAAAGTGTTGATGATTTAAAGCTTCTTCCTTTCACCGAAAAAACAGATTTGCGTGATGAATTTCCTTTTGGCTTGTTTGCCGCTCCAAAATCCGATATTGTACGCATTCAGGGTTCATCCGGCACAACCGGCAAGCCCATCGTATCCGGCTACACACAGGGTGACGTAGATGTCTGGACAGAAATGATGGCAAGAACATTAACTGCTGCTGGCTGCACAAAAGACGACATTGTTCAGGTTTGCTACGGTTACGGTTTGTTTACCGGCGGTCTCGGCGCGCATCAGGGTGCTTCCAAAATCGGGGCAATGGTTATCCCGATGTCCAGCGGTAATACCCAGAGACAGATTATGATGATGAAAGAGCTTGGTGCAACCATGCTCTGCTGTACCCCGTCTTATGCTACATATTTAGGCGAAACCATTAAAGAAATGGGCATTAAGCCGGAAGAATTGAAATTAAAAGCCGGTTGCTTCGGTGCAGAGCCATGGACTGAAGAAATGCGTGTTCGTATAGAAGAACTTTTAGGTATTGATGCGTGTGACATTTACGGTCTCACCGAAATTGCAGGCCCCGGTGTTTCGTTTGAATGTCTGGAAAAACACGGTATGCATGTAAACGAAGACCATGTTATTCCCGAAATCATTGACCCTGTTACCGAACAGCCTCTCCCCTACGGTCAAACCGGCGAGCTGGTATTTACCACCATCACAAAAGAAGGTATGCCAATGATTCGTTACAGAACCCGTGACCTTTGCACTTTAACCGATGAAAAATGTGCATGTGGCAGAACATTAGTTCGTATGAGCCGTCTGTCGGGCAGAACCGATGACATGATTGTTATCCGTGGCGTTAACGTATTCCCGAGCCAGGTTGAATCTGTTCTCGTTAAGATGAATGGTGTTGCCCCATTCTATGTACTGGTTGTTGACCGTGTAAACTCTGCAGATACCTTAGAGGTTAAGGTTGAGCTTACCGAAGAAATGTTCTCGGATACCGTTGCGCACATTGAAGAATTGCGCAACAAAATTGGCGAAGAAATCAAGTCTGTGGTTGGTGTTCAGGCAAAAATCAGCCTTGTACCGCCCAAATCCATTCCGCGTTCTGAAGGTAAAGCAAAACGCGTTATTGATAACAGAAAACTGTAATTTAAGGAGGATTTTGGTATGTTTGTACGTCAAATTTCTATTTATCTTGAAAATATTCATGGTTCTTTAGTGGAACTGACCGCATTGCTCGGTCAGAACAATGTAGACTTAAAAGCTTTGTCTATCGCAGATACCGCAAGCTTTGGCATTGTACGTTGTATTGTAAGCGAACCCGAAATTGAAAAGACCCTTTCGATGCTTCGGGAAAACGGATATATTGCAAAAGCAAACAATGTTATCTGCGTTTGTGTACCCGATAAGCCGTCCGGCCTTTCCAACATTTTAATGCTCCTGAGCGATGCAGGCATTTCAATCGAATATATTTATTCGTTCTATAAAAATACCGGCGATAACGCGGTACTGATTATTCGTCCCAGCGAAAAAAGAAAAAGTGTACAGATTTTCGAAGAAAATGGCATCAAGCTTCTTTCACAAAACGAAATCGACAGCATTTAATCTAAGAGGACTTTGCTTTACGCAAAGTCCTCAGACTGTCGAAAAAGTCGTTCTACCGCAAGCAAAGAACTATTTGTTATTCTGAGCGAAGCGAAGAATCTCCGGTTTGAACAGATGTTGAATGGAGCGGAATCCATCGAGGATTCCGCTCCATTGCTTGCTTTTTGTCA